>JBEDKU010000362.1:0-2576 GCA_041172045.1 Verrucomicrobiota bacterium
CATGACTCGGGCTTTTCCGCCCGCCGGTCAAGGGTCACCGCGCCGCACGCGATGCCAATCCCCGGTTTTATGACAATTTCCCGTTGCCAGCGCCGGAACGGGCACCCAGCTTCCCGGCGAACCCGCATGGACTGGACTTACAACATTCTCGGACCCGATCCCGCCGCCGGGCTGATGGTCATCCTCATTCTCGTCATCATCGAGGGCGTGCTGTCCGTGGACAACGCCGCCGTGCTGGCGACGATGGTCATGCGCCTGCCCGAACACCAGCGCGGCAAGGCGCTGAAATACGGCATCATCGGAGCCTACGCTTTCCGCGGCCTGTGCCTCGCGCTCGCCGCCTGGCTCATCACCATCTGGTGGCTGGAGCCGCTCGGCGGACTTTACCTTCTGTGGCTCGCGTGGAGCCATTTCTCACGCCACGAATCCGTCATCGAAGAAGGCGTCGAAGCGGTGGAAACCGAAGGAAACGTCCTCTATCGCTGGACCATCGGCCTGCTCGGTCCCTTCTGGGCCACCGTCGCCGCCGTGGAAGTGATGGACCTCGCGTTCTCCATCGACAACGTCGTCGCCGCCATCGCCTACGTGAAAAGCTACCCGATGCCGTCCAAGCTGGTGCTCGTCTGCACCGGAGTTTTCCTCGGCATCCTGGCCATGCGTTTCGCCGCCCAGGGCTTCGTGAAGCTCATGCAGCGCTACCCGTTCCTGGAAACCTGCGCCTTTGTCGTCATCGCCGTGCTCGGGGTGAAACTGGTGCTCAGCGTGCCTCGTCATTTCCTCGATGAAGGCCACGACTTCCACGGCTACCTCGCCGCTAAATCGCAGTTCCTATCCACGGTGGGCGACGCGCTCCACGGCTTCCTCGCCAGCCATTACTTCGACCTCGGCACCTCCGTGCTCACCCTGTTGATTTTCATCGTCCCCGTGGTCGTGCATCGCCTCAAGGGCGAACCGACGGAAGGCTGAGTTCAGCGGATCAGGAAATAAAACGCCACCGCGAAAAAGCCGAACCACACCGAGACCACCTGCGTCACGTTGAGCGCCCGCGCACCCGACGATTCCGAAGGATCATCCTTGTGAAGGCCGAACAGCGCATCGTATTTCACCAACATCCACAGCCCCACTCCCGACCAGAAGATGAGAAAAAGGGCGAGCGCGAGCTTGATGAAAATGATCATGGGAAAATCGCCGATTTGGACCCGGCTACGGAAAGCTTAGACGCGCCCAAACGACTGACAACCCATTTCCCTGCCCATCCCCTCTTCCGCGACTGACCTCGTCCATGCCCTTCATTTTTCACCCATTGACAATCCTCCGACCGGGCGTTTGCTCCGGCCCCACTCCAGATCATTATTCATGAACACCACCAAAGACCTCTCCAAAGTCGCCCCCGCCAGCCCGCGCGTCCGCACCGGCGGCTATGCCACCCTCGCCCGCGCCCTCGACAAGGGCCGCGCTGAAATCGCCGGCACCGACGGCGACTACCACTTCGACTGCCCGCTCGACAACTACCTCTTCGGCTTCAAGGCAGTGACCGGTGCCGACGTGAAAAAACTCCTCGAAGAAGGCAAAACCAACGAGGAAATCGCCGCCTGGCTCGACGCCAACGGCGAGCCGAAGACCGAGGAAGAAAAGACCGCCTGGTCGGATACCTGCGAAGCCGCCCGCCCCTACGACAATCCGGACATGAAGGACTGGTTCATCGGCGTCTGTGAGGAAGCCAAAATCGATCCCGCCACCAGCACCCTCTTCGATTACCTCGAAATCGACGACAAGCTGAGCTTCGCGAAGTGAAGCGTGGCACCTAAGGGGAAGCGACGTCTCGTCGCTTCAATGCATGGACGGGACGTCCATGCCCCTTACGCGGCTTCTGCGATAGCGAGCACCTCGGCAAAGGGAAGATCCGCCAAAAGCGCGAAGGCATTGTTCCGCGTCAGCCGGGCGCGGGTGGCGGCCGGGCTGGCCATGCCGCAAAGGAATTTAGCCAACTGGCGCGGCGTGTTGAGCGCGGCGTGTTTTTCATCGACGAGCTTTCTGACCGCGGCGATTTCCCCATCGGTGACACGGCGGAATTTGGGACGCTTGATGGTCTTGGCCGGAACGCCCCGGCAGCGGTCGCAGTGGCCGCAGGGTTCCTTGAGAGTCTCGCCGAAGTGTTTGGTGAGGTAGCCGGTGAGGCAGCCGCGATAGGCGGATAGACCGAGGACCTGGCGGAGGCGGGCGAGGTCGGCGAGCTCGCGGGCTTGGAATTTTTCGACGAGGGCGGCGGTGAGCTGCTTGAGGTCGCCGGGGTCTTTTTTGAGTTTGTAGCCGTGGCGCACGCCCCAGAGGCTGAGGATGATGTCGCCGGCGGATTGAAGGCCGCTGAGGGCGGCGGCAATTTTTTCCCGGGAGCAGTTGAGCTTTTCCGCGAGCAGGGTCGGATAGAAATAGAGCCACCAGCGTTTCATCTCACCGGCGGCGAGAATCTGCTGGATGAATTTCCGCTCGGCGGAGGAACGGCCGGCGAGGATTTTTTCCTCCTTGTTGAGCAGCTTGGCGCGGTAGGTGGCGTAGAAAGTGCCGGTGGCTTCGAT
>JBEDKU010000363.1:0-3432 GCA_041172045.1 Verrucomicrobiota bacterium
CACGTCCTTGTCGTTGAAGTCGATGAACGCGAGGCGGTAGCGCATGTCACCGGCGTAGCGGCCGTCCGGGAAGCGGGAGAGGTATTCCTTACACGAGGCGAGCGTCTTCTTGTACTCGTTCGAGAGGAAGTTCGACATCGCCAGGTAATAGAGGGCGTTTTCGACGAGCGGGCTGTTCGGGAAATCCTTGAGGAATTTGGTGAAAATCGGCGTGGATTCCTTGAAATTGCCGTCCTGGAACACCGCGAGGCCCTGATAGAAGGTGTAGCGGTCGAGGCTCTCGGACTTGGGGAACCGGGTTTCGAGGCCACGGTAAAAGCTGCCGACTTCGGGCCAGTTGCCGCTTTGCACCAGCACTTCGCCGGCGAGGGTGGCGACTTGCTCGACGTTGTCGGCGTCGGGATATTTCCGCAGGTAGGCGTCGCAGAGGACCTTGATTTCGGGGATGTCCTGGAGCTTGTTCAGGATCACGATCTCGGCATAGGCCGCGGCTTTGGCGTCGGCCGCGGAAGCGTATTTGGTGCGGATCGTGCGGAAACACACGAGCGCCTCCTCATGCCGGTCGAGGTAATACAAACAACGGCCGCGGCGCATGACGAGGGCCGCGTCGAGATCGGCTTTCTCCTCGACGGAAGCCAGGGCCGTCTGGGCGAGTTCGATGGCGGGCTTGAGGCTGCCGACAAGTTCGGAGGCGGACGAGCGCTGGCCGAGGGGCTTGTTTTTTTCCAGCTCCACACGGGCTTCGAGAATTTTCAAGTCCCGGCGCTGGGATTCCAAGGCGGTTTTCTGAATATCCAGGATCTGGCTGCGCGGCGGGACCGAACGATAGAGCGCGAGCGCGGCCTCGTAGGCCTGGGCTCCCACCAACCCGTCGGCCTTCACGATCACCTGGTTCGCATACCATGCGAGCGCGTCGCGGATTCCGGCCTGGTTGCTCAAGCGGTCGAGGTAGAGGATCAGGTCCTCCAGCTTGCCGGTGTCCGCCAGCAGGCCGATGACTTCCACGGCGGCGGTGGTCTGCTGCGGCGAGCGGATGTCCGATCCCATCAGGCTTTTGAAAACAGTCAGCGCTTCCTCGCGCTTGCCCAGGTCCGTGTAAACCTGGCCCAGCCACAAACCGGCTTCCGAGCGGAATTTCGGGTCGGCGGCGGCGAACTTGAGCGCCTCGATGGCACGTTCCTTTTTCTCCGGCGTCCCTTGGTCGATGCTGGCGCGACCGATGCCAAGCCAGCAGCGGCTGGCATACTCACCCTTCGGAAACCGCTTCAAGCACTCGGCGAATCCGGCCTCCGCCTCGGCCGGTTTGGCGGCGAGCAGATTTCCCAGGCCGATGTTGAAATAAAGCAGTTCCAACGGGGCGTCCTTGTTGCTCCCCAGCGCCTTGAGCAGTTCCTCGATTTTCGCGACCGCCGTCAGGTAGTCCTTGTCGGTGAAGGCCTTCTCCGCTTCGGAAAAAAGCCGGTTGAGCGTGGCGGGAGCGACAGGTGCCGCCGGTGCCGCGGGAGGCTCTTGAGCTTCCAGACGGGATGTGGATGCGAGACCCAGGATTGAACATGCGAAAAGCGCTGAAAGATGCGCCGTGGTTTTTAAGGGTTTTCGCAGCATACGAGGTGGGGGAAAAATGGAACCGACACCCTTCGACCTGTCAAGCGGCATTATCCCCCATTCACGGGGGATTTCTACCAATAACCTGACACCTCGCAGGTTTTCAGTTGAACTTTGAATTTTCGAGCATTCGCTGCGGCACATCAGTTCCCTCACATGCCCGCACCGGATTTCAAAGCCAAGCTCCGCGAGGTGCCCCACAAGCCCCGGGGTCTACCTGATGAAGGACCGTCTCGGCTCCATCATCTACGTCGGCAAGGCGCTCGATCTGAAACGCCGCGTCTCCTCGTATTTCATGCCCTCGCAGAAAATGCGCTCCAACGTGAAGACCCGCGCGCTTATCGATTCCATCTGCGATTTCGAGTTCCACACCGTCCGCAACGAAGAGGAGTCCCTCCTGCTAGAGGGCAAGCTCATCAAGGACTACCGCCCGCGCTACAACGTCGCCTTCCGCGACGACAAGCGCTTCCTGCTCGCCAAAATCCGCCTCGCCGATCCCTGGCCGCGCTTCCAGACCACGCGCATGAAAAAGGACGACGGCTACCGCTACTTCGGCCCCTTCCCCCACTCCAGCGCCCTCCACAGCACGCTCGAGTGGCTCAACCGCAGCCTCGGCCTGCGCGTCTGCCGCCCCGTCAATCCCGGCGAGGCCGACTACAAACACTGCAACGCCGACATCATCCGCAACTGCTCCGCCCCCTGCATCGGCCGCATTTCCCGCGAGGACTACTTCGGGAAAATCGAGGAAGCCTGCCGCATCCTCGAAGGAAAAGGAAAACGCGAGCACTTCGAAAAACTCCGCGCCGACATGACCGCCGCCGCCGAGAACCTCGACTTCGAAAAAGCCGCCTCCCTCCGCGACATCCTCCAGAACCTCGAAAAAACCCTCTCCCCCACCCGCCAGTTCGCCCGCGGCCGCGGCGTCCAGACCACCGTCAAACCCACCGAGGACCTCGCCGAGCTCGGTGAGGAACTCCACCTCGCCGGACCGCCGCGCGTCATGGAGTGCTTCGACATCTCCAACGTCTCCTCCAACCACATCGTCGCCTCCATGGTCCGCTTCACCGATGGCAAGCCGGACAACCAGAACTACCGCCGCTACCGCATCAAGACCGTCGAGGGCCAGGACGACTTCGCCTCCATGGCCGAGGTCATCCGCCGCCGCTACTCGCGCATCCTGATGGAAAACAACGCCGCCAACCCCGACGCCGAATTCTCCCAGGAAAACCTCGTGGAGTCCCAGCGCCGCCTCGCCCGCGAGGGCCGCGCCAAAATCGTCCTGCCGGACCTCGTCATCGTCGATGGTGGAAAAGGCCAGCTCGGCATGGCCGTTAGAGAGCTCAAAGCCCTCGGCCTCCACGACCTCCCCGTCGTCGGCCTCGCCAAGCAGCACGAGGAAGTCTTCGTCCCCGGCCGCGAGCAGTCCATCCGCATCCCGCACGATCGCGGCGCATTGAAACTCCTCCAGCGCATCCGCGACGAAGCCCACCGTTTCGCCAACGGCTACAACGCCCTGCTCTACCGCCGCCGCATGAAGGAAAGCCTGCTCGACGAATGCCCCGGCATGTCCGCTAACAAAAAACGCGTTCTGTTGGAGAAATTCGGCAGCGTCGCCCGTTTGAAAAAAGCCACCGCCGAGGACATCGCCGCGCTGCCCGGCATCTCCCTCAAGTCCGCCGCTGCCCTCGTCGAGTTCCTCCGCCGCGACGATTGAGTTCCTCGCCCAGAACCTCCACAAGACATCGCCTCGCTCCACTTCTTCACCAGTTAGCTCATCGCCAACGGCAACGCATCCCAAAAGAGAGAGCCTCTCACATTCTCGCATTC
>JBEDKU010000364.1:0-3683 GCA_041172045.1 Verrucomicrobiota bacterium
GACTGGTTTTTCCCCATCGAAGAAGCCCCGGTCCTTGTCTCCGTCACCCACAAGGGCGTGGCGCGGGACGTGCGGGTGCCTCACAAAAAAGCGTTGGTCGCGGCAGACACCGGTCACATCGTGGGCATCGTCGGGGCTGGTTACAAGGTGTTCACCAATCAGCAGGCGGTGACGCTGTGCCACAACGATGGAGACGCATCACTCCAGCAACCTGCTTTGGAAAATCTCGTAGATCCATTTGCGCGGACCTGCGAATACGCGGGTGATCACCCGTTGGCTTGAAATGATCTGATATTCGAAAACGACCCGATGGGAGCCAACCCGCAGGCGGTTAAAGCCCTCCAGTTCATCCGTGAGCGCTTTGATATCGCCCTTTTCATGGGCCAAATCCTTGATTGCCACGCGGGGCGCATCGCGGGGTTGCGGAGCCAAACGACGAAGGTAGTCCACTACTTCATCTTGAATCCGGACGGTGATCATCCTTCGTCGAGTATGGAGACATCATGGTATTTCGCCTTACCTTCGCGATGCTTGCGGATCTCCAACATCGCTTTCGGATCAGCCAGGAGTTCCATGGTTTCGCCGATGACTTCCATGCTTTCGATTGATACGAGCACCGCCACGGAGCGCCCCTGCTTCGTAATGGTCACGGGATGGTCTGCGGCTTCCGCCACCAAGGCCGAGAGTTTTTGCTGTGCGTTTTTTATCGTGTAAGTATCAGCCAAGCGGTCAATGTATTCCTTTTTTGTGTAAAAAGTAATACGTTTTTCTGATTTCTAAGGCTTGGAGAGATCTCCAGCGAGGCTGCCGGGTTTACCCCAATTCTCCGGACGATCCACGAATGGAGGCACGCGGAATCCAACGTCCTCGGACAGGCGGTCGTGTTCCACGAGCAATTTGGCCTTTAGCTCCGAGGCGGCAGGATCGTTGATCAAGTTGTGAATTTCATAGGGATCGGTCTTGAGATCGAACAGCTCGGCCCATGCCTTGTGCCCGGGGTATTTGATGAGCTTGGCATCGGCGGTGCGAACGGCGGTGATGTCCGGCACATTGGTGCCCTTTTGATCCTCGGTGAAGTATTGATAGAACCAGCTTTCCCGCCAGGCCACGTTGTCATCCGTGAGCAAGGGGCGCCAACTGCGGCCCTGCATGGCGGCGGGTATCGTGAGTCCGGCGAAGTCGAGGAGAGTGGGAGCGAGATCGAGATTGAGCACCATCTTGTCCACGACACGGCCACGGGCCTTGTCGCCCAAGGCCGGATAGCGCACGAGAAACGGCACGCGCAGGCTCTCGTCGTAGGCACTACGTTTGTCGCCTGCGGAATGCGCACCGAGATAGACGCCATTGTCCGAGGTAAAGATGACGATGGTGTTGGAGGCGAAACCGGATTCGTCGAGCGACTGGAGCAGGCGGCCGACGCAATCGTCCATCGCTGCAACGCTGCGGAAGTAATCCAGATTGGTTGGCATGGTGGGCGGCACCGGTTTCCCCGCCTTCGTTTTTTCATTTTGTATTGCCGCATAAACCGGCGGGGTGTTGACGTTGGGCACGGTGCGAGCCACCTCACCGGCATAGAGATCCTTCGCGCGGGCCGGAGGTTTCCACGGCTGATGCGGGGATTTGAATCCGAGAATGAGCGACCATGGCTTGGCGGAAGTCTTCTGTTCTTTTATGAACCCGATCGCGTAGTCGGTGGCGACGTCGTCAATCCAGCCGGTGGTGGGAGTGTCTTTACCATCCACAATGTAGGGGCAATCGTCATACTGGCCATGGCCGATGTAGGTCGCATGGAAGTCGAATCCAGGGCGTTCGCGCTGGTTACCCATGTGCCACTTGCCGACATAGGCCGTGGTGTAGCCGGCAGCTCTCATCAGGGTGGCATGGGTGATGTTGTTGACGGGAAAGGACCGGAAATTCGAGGCAATACCATTGCCCTGCTCATGGTTGTAGAGGCCGGTCAGATTGGTGGCCCGGCTGGGAGAGCAGAGCGAGTTGGTGACAAAAGCATTGCGAAAACGCACGCCATCCGCTGCGAGGCGGTCGAGGTTCGGCGTCTTCAGCCAGGGAAAACGGCCCTTTTCTCCCTGTTCTTTTTGCACGAGTGAGAGGGCGTCGTAGGACTGGTCGTCCGTGTAAATGAAGAGGATGTTGGGCTTGGATGCAGCTGCGGCGTTGAGCGGTGTCGAAGGGATCAGCGTGAGTATCAAGAGGATGGCAATCGTGTGTTTCATGAGGCCTGATAGGTTTGACAGTGTGCTGGAAACGGATGATCCATATCGGCTTATTTGAATGAAGCGGGAGAGAGCGCGAGGTTGGACGGAGGAGGATTGTCGATTCCGAGTTTGCGGTTCGGGTTGCTGCCCATTTCAATTTCCAAATGGCCGCCGTTAGTGAGGTCACTGTGGGGGAACCACAGGCGGTCGAGGGGCTTGCCGTTGAGCTTCACGCTTTGGATGTATTTGTTCTCGCGGGAGTTGTTGGATGCGCTGAGTCGGAAGGTCTTGCCATTGTCCAGCTTGATCGAGACATCGTCGAAGACCGGACTGCCCAGAGTGTAAACCGGGACACCGGGCGTGACCGGATAGAACCCCATCGAGGTAAAGACCACCCACGAGGTCATGCCGCCGCCGTCCTCGTCTCCGGGAATGCCGTGCAGGTTGTCCGGGAAAAAAGTCTCTAGCAGAGTGCGCAGGATTTTCTGGGATTTCCACGGGACGCCAGCGTGGTTGTAAAGGTAGGGCGTGCTGAAACTGGGTTCGTTGGCCATGACAAATTGCCCGACAAGCCCGGTGGAATCGGGGAACTTGGCCCAGAATTCATATTTCGGGCGCGAGATCTCTTTGGTGAAGAGTTCGTCGAGCTTCTTCTCCGCAGCCTTGGGACCGCCCATCAGTTCGATGAGGCCCTGGAAGTCATGAAGTACGTCCCAGTTGTAGGTGTAGGCGTTGTTTTCCGCGAAGTAGGCGCGTCCGCCTTGGCCGCCGGACCATTCGGGATCAAAATTCTTGATCCAGTTGCCGTCCTTGTCCTTCGGCCAGACAAAGCCTTTTTCCTTGTTGTAAACATTCTTGTAAAAGGCGGCGCGGTCGAGAAACAGCTTGGTGTCGTCCGCCTGGTCGAGGATCTTGGCGAGCTGGGCGATGCACCAGTCGTCATAGGCGTTGCCGAGAGTGACGGCGACGGCCTGGCGGTTTTCGAATGGGTGGACGAGCGGTTCGGTTTCCTTTTCCCCCTCAGCCAGTGACGGGAAATAGCCGTTCTTGTGATAGAAGTCATCCAGCGCGCACTTGGGGCCGTTGCGCCATGGCAGCAGGGTGGCTTCGAGCGAGTTTTTCCGCAGGCCCTCGTAGGCTTTAGCCAGATCGAAATCACGCACGCCTTTGCACCAGGCATCGGCGAACCAGGCGGCGGCGTGGTTGCCGTTCATGCAGGGGTTGTCGCCCCAGAGAATCGAGAACGAGGGCATCCAGCCGCTCTGTTCATCCATGCGGACGTAGGACTGGAGTTGATCCGCCTGCATCTTGGGATTGAGGATCATGTGGAGCGGTTGGAGCGCCCGGAAAGTGTCCCAGATCCAGTTGTCGATGTAGAAAGGGCGCGCGTCCTTGTGGACCTTGTGATCGTAAGCGCTGTAGTATTGGCCGTCCTCGGTGATATTGACCATGCGCTCGTAGGAGCGGTAA
>JBEDKU010000365.1:0-2662 GCA_041172045.1 Verrucomicrobiota bacterium
CCCGAATCTGCGCGGCGGTCTTGCCGAAGAGGTTGGAAAATTCCATGTCGGTGATGCCGAGCGCCTTGATGGTGTCGAGTGTGCCGGGAAGATCCTTGGCGAACGGCTCGCGGTAGGTGTAGGAAACCATGCCGGGCGCATGGGTGAACAAAGGCTCGGCGCGGATACCGGCGGTGAGGGCTGCGATGAGCAGCAGCAGGGTTTTGAGGATCGGGTGTTTCATGAATTGACGGGTTGGACCGAAGACTACCGGGATGCCGGGGCCTGACTTTCGCGGTGGGTGGAAATGAATGCCGCTAGATTTTGGAACGCGTGGCTGGCGCGTCTCGCGCCAGACCGTTGCGGGAGGCGTCCCGCCTCCCGCATCCTACGACCCGGGCGGAGACGCCCCGGCAACGGACTGGAGCGAGGACACTCCAGTCCGTTGAGGGCCGACGGCTTACTGGGCGATGACGCGGACGAAGAGCTTGGAATTGCCAAGCAGCGCGTCCGGCAGGTTGACGGTGACGATTTCGACCGGACTGCCACTGTTGGTGGAGGTGGAATCTGGGGCGAATGGAGTCCACGCGCCGGCCAGGGTGGTCGAATACTCGTAGGTGTAACCCAGCGCCGTGAGGGCTGGCAGGCGGCGGCTGTAGCTGAACAATCCGGTGGTTTTGTTGAGCTGGGCGGTGATCGGCGAGACGGACGCCCCGTTGTCGGGGATCAGGCCGAAGGCGTATTCCTGCTGATTGCTCAGGCCGTCATGATCCGGGTCGGCAGCGGGCAGCTTGTCGGCGCCGGTGATCGACGGATAAAGCACCAGCCAGGAATCGTAGTCACTGACGACGACACCACCGACCAGCTTGACCTGGCCGGCTGTCGCATAGCTCACCGAGTAGCCGGCTGGCAGTGCCGGACTGACGGTGAAAGTCCCCGTGCGGGTGCCGGTGTAGGTGGCGATGACATAGTCTCCGGAAGCACCGCCGCCGAGCAGCGAGACGGCAAGCGTGGCGCCGTCGATGTCGAGATCGCCGGTGACGGCAAGTTTGTCGCCGTTGGCCGCGCCGTCGAGTTGGCAGGCGTAGGTGCCGTCGATCAACACATTGTTAGCGATGGTGAGTGTCCCGGCGGAAGCTCCCGGCGCGAGGGTGGCTCCCGCGCTTACGGTAGTCACCCCGCTGATCGAACCGGTGCCTCCAAGAGTGGCGCCGGATGAGACATTGACGGCGCCGGCGCTGGTCGCGGAGCCGGCGGGGTTGTTCGCCAGCAAGGTGCCGGCGGTGACGGTGGTCGCGCCGTCGTAGGTGTTGGCCCCGGTCAGGATGACGGTGCCGTCGCCGACCTTCTCGATATTTGTGACCCCGGCCGCGTCGGTATTGGCGCTGATCACGCCAGAGAAACTCACCGAACCGGCGGCCACCTGCGAGAGTTTGAGGGTGCGGGAGTTCACGTTGGCGACGGTGGTGACGTTGCCGGTGAAGGCGGAAACCTCCGGTTGGTTGCCGCCGAGCGTCCAGGTGGAAGTGGTCACCATGCCGTTTTGGAGGGCGATGGATTTGCCCACGGTGTAAGCACCGTCGATGAGTGCCGCACTGGCGAGAGCCCCATTGCCACTTTCGGCGACAATCAGGCTGGCGTTGACCCCCAACACCCCCGAGGCAGCCGCGGCATCGCCGGCGATCAGCAGGGTGCCGCCGATGACCGCGGTCTGGCTGGCGTAACTGTTATCGGCATGGCTCAGGCGGATTTTACCGACACCTTGGCCGTAATCGTTGATGCGGAACCGCGTGGCACTGTTTCCTCCCGAAATGGCTCCGGTGAAATCAATCGCCATGCCGGCTTGTTGGGCGGCGAGTCCATTGCTGCGGACATTTCCGGCCGACAGGGTCCAGTTGCCCGTGACGGTTAGCGTGCCTTGGGCGCCGAGGTTGCTGTTGATGTATTGCAGATTGTTCCGGCCGGCGAGATTCGAAGCGGTGCTGGAGTCGATGTCGCGGGCAAAGGTGTAATCCTGCATCAGGGCGTCGTTGATCCCCGTCACTTGCAGCACGGCGTTCGGGCCGAAGCCGCCGTAGCCGCTGGTCAAGGTCGATGGGTCACCCAGCACGATGGCGCTCGAACCGCTGCCGAGTGGTCCGTTGACTCCGCTCAGGATGCTGTTTGGGCCGACGCTGAGGATACCGTTGCGAACCGTCGTAGCGCCGCTGAAGCTGCTGCCCGCGGCATTGACCGTGACGATCACATAATTGGTGTTGTTGTCCTGAATCAGGGCACCGGTTCCGGAAATCACGGAGGAGGTGGTGAGGCCCAAGCTCCGGTTGAACAGCAGGGTTCCGTTATTCACGATGCCGCCGGTGTTGGAAAGCGAGCCCGTGGTGGTGTTGTTGCCGATTTGCAGGATGCCGGAGGTGATCGTGGTGCCACCGGTGAAGGTGTTGGCGGCGGTCAGGATCACGGTGCCGGCGCCGGCGTGGGTCAGGCTGCCGGTGCCGGTGATGGCGGCGGTATTGAAGTCCACGCCTTGAGTCAGCGTGTCGCTGCGGTTGAGGCTCAGGTTGGCGTTGTTGGTGAGCAAGCCAGAGGTCGCAAGTGAACCGGTCGTGCCGCCGTTGCCAAGCTGGAGGGTGCCGACGCTGATGGTGGTGGTGCCGGTGTAGGTGTTGGCGGCGGTCAGGATCAA
>JBEDKU010000366.1:0-14064 GCA_041172045.1 Verrucomicrobiota bacterium
CCGAAACCCGCGGGCGACCACGGTTTCCCCGTCGGCGGGCTTTGCGGGTGGGTCGATTACGAGGGGGACTTCGTCTTCGGCGACTATCCGGAGATGCTCGTTTACAGCCACCGCGACCACACCTGGTGGGAAACCGGCCAGCTCTCCAGCCAACTCCGCGACACCCGCAGCTGCGCCGAAATCTCCCGGTTCACCCCGCTCGCGCCGCGTAAAAAATTCACCGCCGGCGTCACCCGCATCAAGGAATGGATCGCCGCCGGCCACATCTATCAGGCAAATCTCTCCCAGGCGTTCACCGCCACCGTCACCGGCGATCTATTCTCTCTCTACGAAACCCTGCGCGAAGCCTCCCCCGCCCCGATGGCCGCCTACCTCAAGCTCGACGGCCGCGAAATCCTCAGTTCATCGCCCGAGACTTTCCTCAAAATCTCCGGCCGCGGCATCGAAACGCGCCCCATCAAAGGCACCCGGCCGCGTTTTTCCGATCCCGACGAAGACCGCCGCTCCGCTTACGAACTCCAGACCTCCGCCAAGGAAATCGCTGAGCTCGTCATGATCACCGACCTGCTGCGCAACGACATCGGCCAGGTGTGCGAGTTCGGCAGCGTCGAGGTCACCGAAATGCTCCAGCTCGAAACCCTCGCCCAAGTCCACCACCTCGTCTCCACCGTCACCGGCACCCTGCGTCCGGAAATCGACGCGCTGGGTGCCCTCGCCGCCTGTTTCCCCGGCGGCAGCATCACCGGCGCGCCGAAAAAACGCGCCATGGAAATCATCCGCGAGCTCGAACAAACCCCGCGCGGCATCTATTGCGGTGCCATCGGCTGGCTCGGCTACAATGGCGAGAGCTCGCTCAGCATCGCCATCCGCACCCTCGTCCGCAGCGGCGACCGCCTCGTCTATCAAGTCGGTGCCGGCATCGTCGCCGATTCCGATCCGGACAAGGAATACGAGGAAACCCTGCACAAGGCCGCGGGCATCCGGCTCGCCATTGAGCGCTGGCAATCATGACCGACCGCCGATTTTTTCAGAGCTTCCTATTTACCCAACCTGAGCTAATCTGGCTTCAATGAAACAGGTCAGCGTCATCAACCTCGACGATCCCGCTGGCAAGACCGTGGGTCGCCGCAGGCGTCCGATCAACCCGCTCGCGACAGCCGATGGCCTTCAGGAATTCATCAACGACCAATTCAAGGAAAGCGGGCACCGCCTGACACCCAAGGGAGTCTTCCGTTTTCATTCCCACGAGGAGGCAGACGCATGGATGAGGAATTCGATACGACCGAAGAAGGACTAACATCGCGCGCCCCACGGCAGAGGGATCTGGCCGCGCTCGCCAGGGAGCTGAATCGTTTGGGGGCCGACTACATCGTCGTCGGCGGCTTTGCGATTATCATCTCCGGCTACGCAAGATCCACCATGGACCTCGATCTCGTCGTCGCCACCGATCCCGAAAACGAGGCCAAGGTCTATAAAGCCCTCGAATCCCTCCCCGACAAAGCCGTGCTTGAACTCGAACCCGGCGAGATCGCGAAATACACCGTCGTCCGTGTCGGCGATGAAATCTGCGTGGACCTCATGGCCTCCGCCAGCGGCATTGGTTACGAGGAAGCCTCGCAAGACCAGATCATCCGCGAGGTCGATGGCGTCCCGATCCCCTTCGCTTCCCCCCGTCTGCTCTATCGGATGAAGGAAAAGACCCACCGCGAAAAAGACCGCGCCGATCTCCAGTTCCTCCGCGAGAACTACGCCGAGGAAATTTTCGGCAAGGGTGATCCAGTGTAGGTTCTGCCAGAAATGCAAGGCTCGGAACGCTCCACAAAGCCGCCTGGATCCGCATCGTGATCGAGCTCTGGCAAGCCTCGGGAAAATGAAATCCTTCCCCCATCCTCCGCTGACTGTCGCCGGTTCCGCTACCGATTTGATTTTACACGCCAAATCCCAGGTGGCTAGATTCCGGCACCATGACGGTGAATCTCTGCCCCAGCTGCCTGCTTCCCGTGCTTGCCATCCTGTTTTGCCTCAGCAGCTTCACTTCGTGTGGGCAAAAAAAGGGGACTGCTACCAGTTCTCTCGACAAACTTGCGGGATGGCGCGAGGCGGCAGAGGAAGGGGATGCCTCGGCTCAATACAACCTTGGTAAGGTCTATGACATGGGGGAGGGAGTGGTGACGGATGACGCCGAAGCGGCAAAGTGGTATCGCAAGGCTGCGGAACAGGGCGAAGCGGGGGCGCAACACACTCTTGGAAAATTCTACCTCAAGGGAAGAGGCGTGCAACAGGATGACGCCGAAGCGGCGAAGTGGATTCATAAGGCGGCGGATCAGGGAAATATTGATGCCCAAATGGATTTAGCGTTCCCCTGGCGCACGGGGAGCAAAGTCTTGGCAAAAGACGACGGAGACTCATTGAAGTGGCTTCACAAGTTGGGTGAGCAAGGGAATGCGGCTGCTCAAAAGGAACTAGGAACTCGCAGCCTATACGGCACTAAAGGCATGCCGAAGGACCACGCCGAGGCAGTAAAGTGGTATCGCATGTCCGCTGAGCAGGGGGATATCGATGCACAACGCAAACTCGCACGTTGGTGTGAAGAAGGCGACGGCATGCCGAAGGACGAAGCCGAGGCGGTGAAGTGGTATCGCAAGGCAGCTGATCAAGGAAATGCTGATGCGCAATACAAACTCGCACTTCACTATAACAAGGGCCGAGGTGTGCCGAAGGACGAAACCGAGGCGGTGAAGTGGTTTCGCAAGGCGGCTGAGCAAGGATTTGCTGAAGCGCAAGGCAGCCTCGGTAAGTGTTACGCTATGGGCGAGGGGGTTGCGAAGGACGAAGCCGAGGCGGTGAAGTGGCTTAGAAAGGGAGCTGAGCAAGGTGATGCGAGGTCGCTGGCTAACTTCGGTATGTGCTATCTCCGTGGCGAAGGCGTGGCGAAAGACGAAACCGAGGCGGTGAGGTGGCTACGCAAGTCGGCTGAGCTAGGATTTGCTGGTGCACAAGGCAAACTAGCTGAATGCTACTCCACGGGAAAAGGTGTGGCGAAGGATGAAGCCGAGGCGGCGAAGTGGTATCGAAAAGCGGCTGAGCTTGGGGACGCTCAAAGGCAACTCGATCTCGGAAACTGTTATGCCAACGGCGAAGGCGTTGCGAAGGATGAAGCCGAAGCGGTGAAGTGGTATCGAAAAGCAGCTGAGCAAGGACTTGCAGAAGCGCAAAAGCAGCTCGGACAATGCTACTTCGGAGGCAAAGGCGTGCTGCGCGACGATGCCGAGGGGCAAAAATGGTGGCGGAAGGCGGCCGAACAGGGAGACGTTGATGCTCAAGTATTTTTTGGGATTTTATACAACCATGACAAGCTATTCAAAGACGACGTCGAAGCCGCGAAGTGGTGGAGAATGGCGGCCGAGCAGGGAGATGCTCTGGCTCAAAAGGAGTTGGGAATGATTTACGCTTTGGGAAAAGGCGTGGCAAAGAACTACCTAGAAGCCTACAAATGGGTGCTGCTCGCAGCAGCAAGTAAGGACACACTGATTGAAGAAGAGGCGAAAAAAGCTGCTCGTTTGGTTGAGCTTTGTGAAAGCGTGCTATCCCCCGCCGAGCGAGCCGAAGGGCAGCGTTTGGCTCAAAAATGGGAGAACGCTTCCGCCAAATCGGAGGCCAGCGATGAAGAAAAGACTCGTCCCGAGATGAACGACGAACCCAAGTTGACAGGCACGGGCTTTATGATCACACGCGACGGATACATCGTGACCAATCATCACGTCGTAAAGGACTGCACAAAGGTGCGTGTAAAGACCACCGCAGGCTTGTTGGATGCGAAGATCGTTCATGTAGATGCTGCATCAGATTTGGCACTGCTCAAAGTGTCCGGTAAATTCGATGCACTGCCGGTGGTGAGCAGTCGCACCGCACGCTTGGGGGCGACGGTTGCGACAGTCGGATTTCCAAACACCGTCCTCCAAGGTTTTGAGCCAAAACTTTCGAAAGGCGACATTTCGAGCCTCGCCGGAATTCAGGACGATGTGAGATATTTCCAGATCAGCGTGCCCGTCCAACCGGGGAACTCGGGCGGGGCCTTGGTCGATGAGCACGGCAATGTCGTCGGCGTCGTCTCCGCGCAGCTGAGCCAAAAGGCCGCGCTGGAAAACACCGGCACACTGGCGCAAAGCGTGAACTACGCCGTGAAGAGTAGCTATTTACTTAGTTTTCTCGAAGCCGTCCCCGAAGCCAGCGCGGGAATGCCCGAGGCGAAGACCAACGAGCAGAAGTTCGAGGCCGTGGTGGACAACGTGAAGAAGGCGACGGTGCTGATCATCGGTTACTGATGGCGCGCCACCGCTTGACTCAACTCGCGTTGCTATTCCCCGGGAGCGGATTGTGCCAGCGGAAGCGCGGACTCAGGGTTCGCCCACCGTCGGATTCTCCACCACATCCGCCGTCGCTTTCACCGCGCGCGTCAGCACTTCCTTCGCGCTGCCGCCCGGCTTGACCGGTGGATGCGCCATGCCGCGATAACGCAGCGGCTTGTAGCCCAGACCTAACATCGCCGCCAGCGGTGCGCTTTTCAGCCCGGGTTTCCAGTATTGCGGACCTCCGCCGGTTTCATAGTAGTAGATCCAGGTTTTTTCCGGATTCGACCAACCCGCGCAAAGCACCACGTGATGGCGTGGAATGTTGAGTAAATCACCGGGCCGCAAATCCGCCGCGCTTGGCAACTCGTCACAAACCGATGGCAATTTCGCGGTGTCATGGACCGACGGCAGTTTCAAACAACGGGAAACAAAACCCGAGCAATCCACCCCGGCGGCGTGGGCGCTTACCGCCGCATGGTCCGCCCGGCGCTTTTCGGGTGACGAGACATCACCCGCGGCGGCTCCATTTGCCACCGCCGCATCGAACGAGTCCGGACCATCGAACCCGCCCCATTTGTAGGGAATCCCCTCGTTCACCACTCCCGGAATCCACCACCCTTGGCGGGGTTGCTGCGGCTCGTGCCCGGCGTCCGGGGTGTTCACGAGGATGCCAGCCTTGTCCTTGCCATGCAGGATGTTCCCCGCGAACGGCCGCCACGGATGCGTCGCCAGTTGATGGGCGATCGCCATCGATTCCGCGGGCGTCAGTTGCGACGGCGCGGCCGCATCACCGGCGACCAGCGGTTCCTCCACCGCCACCGGCGTTTTCACCGCGCATCCCACCGCTAGCAGACTGATTGAAAGGACCAGATTTCTCACAGCCGGAGTTTGGCGATCCCACACGCCGCGAGTCAATCGGAGTTGCTGCGTCGTCACAGCCATTCGGATTGACCCCGGCAGGAAGGGCGACCAGAAATCATCCATGTTCAGCCGCCTGCGATTCGCGATTTCCGCCGTTTACGCGCTGGGGTTGATTTTCGTCTCCGCCGAAACGCCCTCCAAGGCGCGCGTCGCCCTCGTCGTCGGTAATGCGAAATACGACGCCGTCATCGGCTCGCTCCGCAACTCCGTCAACGACGCCAAGGCGGTCTCGAAAACCCTGCGCGGCCTCGGCTTCACCGTGATCGAGGAACACAACGTCACGCGCGATGAACTGCTGAAGTCCGTCTCCAGGTTCCGCGGACAAATCAAGGACGCGGAGGTCGCCCTGTTCTACTACGCCGGCCACGGCATCTCGGTGGCCGGTTCCAATTACCTCATTCCGATCAAATCCACCTATCAGCCGGAAGGAGACAACGACCTGACACTCCGCATGCTCGCCGAAACCAAGCTCTTCAACGCCGAGCAGGTCGTCGCCGAAATGAGCGCCGCCGGTGCCCGCTGCAATCTCGTCATCCTCGATGCCTGCCGTAACACCCCGCTGGCCCGCGACCCCCGTACCCGCGATGCCACCGCCCGCGGCGGCCTCGCGGAAATGAAACCACACGCCGGATCGCTCATCGCCTTCGCCACCGACGCCGGACACACCGCCCAGGACGGCGACGGAACCAACGGCCTCTACACCGGCTAGCTCCTCAAACACCTGCAAACCCCGGGCCTCACCATCGAGCAGGTTTTCAAGCGCACCCGCGCCGGCGTGATGGCACAGTCCGCAGGCGCGCAGATCCCGGCCGAATACTCGCGCCTCGTCGGCGAGGATATCTACCTGGCGGGTCCCGCTGCCGCGCCTCCCGCCAAACCCGCGCTGCCGAAAGCCGGGCTGGTCAAAATCCCGACTGCCAGGGAAATCAACCAACTCGCCGCCGCCGGCAAGTCGCAGGAATGCATCGACGCCCTCCGCCTTGCCACCGCCGCGAACGGACCCGCCGCATTCGCCGCCGCGCCCATCGACTCGTTGCTGGAAATCGCCAAGGAAGACCTCAAGGAAGCGACCGGCCCGTCGCCCAAGGTCGAGGCCGCCATGAAAACCTGCCAGCTCGCGCTCGACGCCATCCGCGACTGCCTGCCCCCGGACCACCCGCGCCGCGCCGGACTCACCGCCATGGCCCAAAACCGACTCGGCGACTGCCTCTTCCTCTCCGGAAAAACCGATGCCGCCATCAAGTCCTACAACATCGCCATCGAGCTCGCTCCCGCGGATGCCTACCCATTCTACAACCGTGGCCGCGCCTACCTCGTCCTGGGAAAGTCCGACGAGGCGAAAGCCGACTTCACCATCGCCGCCGACCCGAAATTCAAACAACCCGGAGCCCGCAAGCTCGCGCTCAAAGCCTTGTCCGAGCTCCCATGATCCGGAATCCCATCACCGCCCGGCGTCACCGCCCGACGCCCGTCATCGGAAATTCACAACTGACTTGCCTGCCACCGTCCGCCCGGCTATCTCCTCCCCGCCCTCCGGCTTCCCAAGTCCCCGTAGTTCAATGGATAGAACGATGGTTTCCTAAACTGTAGATTCGTGTTCGATTCACGACGGGGACACTCCTGAAAATCCGCGCGGAGATGCGGCTTTCAGCCCGGATCCCGGGGCTAGCGACTCTTCGGCGCCATTCCCGGGACCACCGGGCGCCAATCCTTGCCGACGCGACGGAGGCCGAAGATGACTTCCTCCACCTTTTTCTCCACCTTGGAGTAACTCCAGAACCCCTGGAATTGGAACACGTTTTCCTGGTCCGCGATCATCAGGATGTAGGGCAGCTTGATGCCTTTTTGCGCCTCCCAGTCCTTTGGCTGCGCGGTGAACCCGACGCGAGTCACGCTCACCAGTTTGCCGTATTTTTTCTGGATCAGGTTGAAGGTGTCCGCGAGTTGCTCGCTTGCGGGGTCGCCGGGAAGGTGGAAATGGATGATGGCGACCCCATTGTCCGGACTCACCACTTTTTTCACAAGCGCGTCGATGTCCTCTTTGAGCGGATCCTTGGGAACCCGGATGTGGTTCGTGGCAACCGGCTTTTCCACGCCTTCCCGTGTCTTGACCGGAGCCTTTTCGGCCACGGTTACCTTCTCCGCCACTTTTCCCTCCTCGTCCGGGGATCTTTGATAGAACCACGCCGCGATACCCACCGCGATCAGCAGGGCGAAGAAAACGACTCTCTGGATCAGTGTTACCCGTTGCTCGGAAGTCATGCGCGCAGGCTGCTCGAAATGTTCCAAAGATCAAAGCCATTTGCGGGCTCCGACTCTTCAGCCAACCCGCGCTCAGTGCTTGCCCCCGTATTTCAGGAGTTCCTTGAAATCGACAGGCAGCGGCGTGCCCGCGCCTAGCGAGAGTTCAAACAAAGCGGCGACCGACGCCGCTTCCCGCAGCCGGGAATACCCCGGATGGTCGCGCTGATCACCGGGCGCTCCCCATGCCGCGATGGCCGCCTGGACTTCCGCATCCGCCCGGTGGAGGCGCATCACGTTGAGGGCGGCTTGGCGGGCGATTTCCTCAGAGGCTCCGGCATCGGCGGTGATGGCGGTGTGGTAGGCCATCAGCGCCGCCGTCGGGTGGCCGAGGTGTTCCAGCGCGAGGCCGCGACAATAGGCGGTCTGCGAGCGCTGGTCGCCGGGCAGGCGTTGGTGGTTCAGAACCCCGGCGAGTTGATCGACGCGGTTCCAGTCGCTCGTGCGGACGGCGTCCCACAACCCGTCGATTTCTATCTGCCGGAGCTTGTTTCCATCAAGAGCAGGATTTTTCACGAATTCCTGGAGCGCTTTTGCCAACCCGTCCAGATCGCCGAGCTTCCGGAGGCATTCCGATTCATAAAACGCCGCGAGGGTGGAGATTTCCGCGTCGGGCGGGGTGGCTGCCTGGTGGCGGGCTTGGATCTCCCGGAATGCCGACTTCGCCTCCTCGTATCTCCTCCCTTGATAGAGATCGAGGGCGGCGGCGAACCCGCGTGATTTTGGCAGGGCTTTGGCGGGAGTTGAGGAGGGCTTCGTCGGTGCGGCGGCCGCCGGTCCGTCGGTAACATCGAAGCCCATCGCGCGGAGTTCCACGAGATGGGGCGACTTTGGAAATTCCTGATAGAGCATCCGCGCGTGCCGTCGTGCGGAGTCGGATTCGCCGATGAGCGAGGCGGTGCGGATCAGTTGATAGAGATTGCCCTCCCGGTTTGTCGCGCGCGGGTGGTCCGATTCTAGCAACTCATACGCGGCAAAGGCGCCACGGAGGTTGCCGGCTTTTTCGTGGATCAGCGCGACCGCCGCAAGCCGGATGGCTGCGGGTGAATCCGCACCGGTCGCGTCCTCTTCTGAATTTGGCACGAGTTGATAGACGGCCAGCGCCGCCCGCGGCATGCCCGCCGCGGACGCATCTCCCGCGAGCTTGAGGAAAACGCCGGAATAACGGCGGTTCTCCGCGGAATCCATGACCAGCGCGCCCCGGTTTTTATCGATGAAATCCAGCAGCGCCTGCTCGTCGCCCCGCGCGATGGCCGCGCCGGCGAGTGCTTGGAATCCGGCGATGATCCCGCTTTCCGGTGTGGGGAAATTCTCCTTGTTGCGGATCGCGATTTCCAGGTTTTCGTTGCCCTCGGCGATACGCCCCAGCTTGTATTGGCAGACGGCGGAATTCACATAAAACGACCCTTTCGGGAACCGGTCGCGGGTCTTGTCGCGCTCGCCGATGAACTTGGCGAACAGGCCGGCCGCCAGTTCCCACTGCTCCGCGCCCATCGCCGCCTCGCCCCATTTGCACAACGCCATGATCTGAAACGGATTTTCCGAGTCCGGGGAAGCGCCGCCGTTCGGGAAGTCCCGGTAACAGATTTCGAACGACCGCATCGCCTCGTCCCAGCGCTTCAGCTTCATCTCGCAGACGCCCTTCTGATAGTAAACCGCGCCGAACTGCGCGCCGAAGCGGCGGAGCGGATCCTGCTGTCCGAAGCGATTAGCCGCTTGTGTGTGGAGGTCGAGCGCCTGCTGCCAGTCGCGTTCCTTCATCGCGGCGCGCGCGCCATCGACGAGGCCCGCGAGCTCCTCGTTTTGTGAAACCGCGCAAACCGCCAGGCCCAGCGACACGGCGCAAGCCGTCCAGGAAATGGAAAGTAGCGAGCCGCGGGAATTCATCGGAAAAAAACGGGTTTTGAAAAATCGACCTTGCCGTTACACAAGCGGCACCCGCCCCCACCCGCAAGCAGACAATTTTTGCGACTCCGCAAATCCATCTTGACCTGTTCAAATGATCATTCTTTAAAAGACCCATGAGCCAGCAATCCTTATCCGGTCGCCTCAAGCAAACCTTCGGCTACGACGGATTCCGCCCGCTGCAGCGGGAAATCATGGAAGCCTCGCTGGCCGGGCGCGACGCCGTGGCGATCCTGCCGACCGGTGCCGGGAAAAGCCTGTGCTACCAGCTCCCCGCCCTCGTCCGGGAGGGGCTGACCCTCGTCGTCTCCCCGCTCATCGCACTGATGAAGGACCAGGTGGACCAGCTCGAAGCCAGCGGCGTGGCGGCCACTTTCATCAACTCCTCGCTGGACGGCGACGAGGCCCGGCGGCGGCTCGACGGCATCAACGCCGGGGAATACCAGCTGCTCTACGTCGCGCCGGAGCGCCTGATGCTGCCGGATTTCCTGTCCCGGCTGAAGGGCTGGAACATCGCCGCGCTCGCGGTGGACGAGGCGCACTGCATCAGCGAGTGGGGCCACGATTTCCGCCCGGAATACCGCCGCCTCAAGGAAGTCCGGCAGGTGGTCCCGCACATCCCGGTGCTCGCGCTGACCGCCACCGCCACCGAGCGGGTGCGCGAGGACATCGTCAAACAACTCGAACTGCGCGATCCCGCCGTCTTCCTCGCCAGCTTCAACCGGCCGAACTTGAAATACCAGGTCATCGCGAAATCCGGAGCCGCCGCGCAGGTCTGCAACTTCGCCAGCGCCCGGCCCGAGGACTCCGGCATCGTTTATTGCCAGTCGCGCAAAGGCACCGAGACGCTCGCCGCCACGCTGCGCGCGCAGGGATTTTCCGCCGTCGCCTATCACGCCGGTCTCGATCAGATCGAGCGTGCGAAAAACCAGGACGCCTTCCTTCGCGACGAGGCCAAGATCGTCTGCGCGACCGTCGCCTTCGGCATGGGCATCAACAAACCCAACGTCCGCTACGTCATCCACGCCGACCTGCCGAAGAACATCGAGGGCTACTATCAGGAAACCGGCCGTGCCGGCCGTGACGGTCTGCCCGCCGACTGCCTGCTGCTGTTCTCCCGCGGCGACGTGACGAAATACCTCAAATTCCTCGAAGAAATCCCCGACGAACAGGCGCGCGATATCGCCCACCGCCAGCTCGACCAGATGACCCACTTCGCCGAAAACGACGCCTGCCGCCGCGTCGGCCTGATGGGCTACTTCGGCGAAATCTGGTCCGAGGAAAATTGCGGCGGTTGCGACCACTGCCTGCATCCCCGCGAAAAATGGGACGCCACCATCGATGTCCAGAAGCTCCTCAGTTGCATCCTCCGCATCCGCCAGGCCGGTGGATTCAGCGTCGGCCTCAACCACGTATCCGAAGTCCTGACCGGCGGACTGTCAGAGAAAATCCTGCGCTGGAAACACGAGCAACTCACCACCCACGGCATCGGCAAGGACCAGCCACGTCCGTACTGGGTCGATCTCGGGCGCCAACTGCTGCGCGCCGGCCTGCTCGCCGCGAGCGCCGATAAGTTTCCAACAGTCGCCGTCAGTCAGCGCGGCATCGACGTGCTCAAACAGCGCGAGACCGTCATGCTCACCCGCGCGCTCAGCACGCCCAAGGCGAAGACCGTCCGCACCGGCGACATTCCCTGCGATCCCGGACTCTTCGAAAAACTGCGGGTCCTGCGCAAGGAACTCGCCGACGCGAAAAACGTCCCGCCCTATGTGGTTTTCTCCGATGTCACGCTGCGCCATTTCAGCCGCGACTATCCCGGCAACGACGCCGCGCTGCTGCGCATTCCCGGTGTCGGCGAGAATAAACTCGACGACTACGGCCGCGCCTTCATCGAGGCGATCCGCGGGTGGCTCGCGGAGAACGCACGCCAGGAATTCACCCCGCTTGAAGCCGTTTCCGCCCCGCCCCCCAAACCGGCGGCAGGCATCACCGTCGGCACCGCGGCGGTCAGCCTGGAACTCTACAAAAGCGGCCAGTCCGTCGCCGAAATCGCCCAATCCCGCAACCTCGCCGAGTCCACCATCGAGAGTCACCTCGGCCAGGCGCTGGAAAACGGCGCGCACCTCGACCCGCGCGGCCTCTACTCCGCCGAAGAGGAACAAACGATGAGAAGCGCGTTCGAAGGCTACGAGGAAGTCGCGCTCAAACCGATTTTCGAGCACCTCGAGGGGCGCATCAGCTACGGGAAGCTCCGGCTCTATCGGGCGATGAACCCGCTTGTGAGCGCGGTCAATTGATCCTGAAAAAGTCGATTCGCACCCGCAATCTTGACCCATGACATGTCCTGTGTATGCTGCATGCATGGCGACCAAAACCATCTCCATCGATCTTGATGCCTATCATCGGTTGGCCGGAGCCCGCTTAAATGAGAAGGAGTCCTTTTCACGCGTCATCAAACGAGCGACATGGAAACAGGAGGTAAAGACCTGCGGAGCCTTGCTGGATTCCCTTTCCAGCCTGCCCACCGCCGAGGAGGCCGTGATTCAACGATTGGAAGCCGCCCAACTTGCCGATCTTCCACCGGATGACCACCGGGCATGAGTGCTTATCTGTTCGATACGTGTTTCCTCATCGATCTGGAGCGGGAAATGAAGCGTCAACCTGGCAAGGCCTATCAATTCCTTGGACTGCATGCCAGCGCCCAGCCGCACCTGACTTGGATCATCGCCGGGGAATTCGCCGAGGGTTTTGGAAGCATCTTTGATCCCACTTGCACCGCCATGCTCGCACGTTTCAACATCCTCCCGATGGATGAAAATACGGCAAACCAATATGCCATCATCACCAAACATCTGCGGGGCATGAACCAACTCATCGGCACCAACGACCTTTGGATCGCAGCTGCCGCTATCGCCCATGACTTGCCACTCGTTACTAACAACACGGCCCATTTCAATCGAGTCCCGGGGCTCACTGTCGTTGAATACTGACAGCTCAACGGCTGTCACTTGAGCCGATAACGCGCGATCGGCGTGGCGCGGCCTTCGGAGACGGCGTGGATCGTTTGCCCGTCCCGGGAAAATGCGACGGATTCGGCCTGACCGAGGAGGTGCGGCGGGAGTGCGACGGACATCCTGGAAAACGCCTCCGCCCAGCTTTGCCCCGGATTTCTGGGAAACAGGAAAACGCCGTAATAAGTGATGACCGCCGCGAGCGAGCCGTCGGCGGTGATGTCGAGGCCGGTGGGCTGGTTGGAAAACGGGACGAGGTCGCCGCCGGGGGATTTCACCGCCACCCGCGCGATTGGAGTGGCGGTTAGGATGGCGTTTTTTTTCGGAGCGCGCAGCGGCAGTTCGTAGAGTTCCGGCGGAGTGGTGCGCTTGCTGATGAACAGGATTTTCCCGGCCTTGGCATCCACGGCGACCGCCTCACAATCGCGCGGACCACCGGCGTAACGGAATTGGATCGTCCAAGCGGCGGGCACGGTCCCGGCAAGCTTTTCACCTGCGGTGGGCAACGCAGGTTCGCGGAGTATGTGAAAGAAGCGGGTCTCGCGCTTGGCGTTGTTGTCGCCGGTGTCGGCCACGAGCAGATAGGATTTTCCATCGTGGGTGAACGAGGCGAGGTCCTCCCAGTCGATGTTCTTGACGCCCTTCAAGGTGACCTTTCCGTGGTCGCCGCCATCGGTGCCGACGAGGTGGATCTCGGGCGAGCCGCCGCTGTCGTTGATGACCCACATGAGGTCCGGACGTGTCGGGGAAATGGCAAGTCCGCTCGCTTCGGTGATGGCCGGCGACTCGATCTTCGGCCGCTCCGCGACGGGGGTGAATTCAGCGGCCAGGCATGCAGGAAGGGCGGCGAGCGCGAGACAGGGAATGAACCGGCGGATTGTCATCGTGGAATCACGATGGCGGCGGGCAACCGCCCGTTCAAGGGCGGAAGGCTGGGGAATCGGCAATTGCCCCTTGAGTCGGAATTCGATCGGATTACCCTCTGGGGACTCTGTTCCCATGTCCACCCTTCAGGAAACCATCCACCAAATGGGCCGCCAGGCCCGCGCCGCAGCCTACAAGCTCGCCCAGCTTTCGTCCGACGAAAAAAACGCGGTTCTGCGCGCCATGGCCGCCGCCGTCCGCAAGGCGACGCCGGAATTGCTCGCGGCCAACGCCCTGGACCTCGCCGCCGGCAAGGAAAAAGGCCTTTCCACCGCCATGCTCGACCGGCTGATGCTCGATGAAAAACGCATCGAAGCGATGGCCGACGGCATCGATCAGGTCGCCACGCTGCCCGATCCCGTCGGCCAGGTGCTCGATGCCTGGGAGCGCCCCAACGGCATCCGCATCGAGCAGATCCGCGTTCCCATCGGGACCATCGGCATCATTTACGAAAGCCGGCCTAACGTGACCGCCGACGCCGCGGTGCTGTGTTTCAAAACCGGCAACGCCACCATCCTCCGCGGCGGCAGCGAGGCGCTTCATTCAAACGTCGCCATCGCCGCGGCCCTCGCGCAGGCAGGTGGCCCCGAGCATGCCATCCAGCTCATCCCCTTCACCGACCGCGAAAGCGTCGCGGTGCTCGCCGGCAT
>JBEDKU010000367.1:0-27392 GCA_041172045.1 Verrucomicrobiota bacterium
ACCCAGAGGCTCTTCGCGGATGTTTACAGCCAGGTCCGGATCATGTCCACCAACGGACTCACCACCCACACCGACAGTTGCCACTTTCCCTTCACGGGCGGCTACGAAACCCACGGTCTCAACGTGTTCCGCCAGGTCCAGCGCGAAATCTACGGCTCTCCTGACACATCCGCCATCGACGCCCCCAACCCCTCAAGCGTGGAAATCATCGCCGGCAACCGCCTGCGGATCAACCTGCGGAAGGCCGATGCCGGGATCATCGTGGAATCCGCCGCCCTCGCGGACTTCCGCCTCAACGGCTCCCCAGCCGTCCTGCTCTCCGCCGCGGTTACTTCCACCGCCATCGAGCTACAGTATGACCGCCCCCTTACCGGGGCCACCAGCCTCGACTACCTCGCACACATTGGCAGCACTCCAGGTTGGGTGCGGAATAGCAATGGCGTCGGCCTACTGGCGTTTTCAGAGCCGATCACTCAAATGCAAGTAACCCTTGTTTCGCCTGATAGCGTAGGAATATCCGCTCCCGGCACGCAACTCCCTCTCCAGGCGACAGCGACCATCCCGAGCGGCACCATCACCAAGATGGAGATTTTCATCAATGGGATCCTCCACACCTCCACTGCCTCGGTGAACACAATCCAGACGACCTGGACGGTGCCCACATCAGGTACTTATCAGATCATCTTTCGCGCGACGAACAGTGCCGCGAGCACCGCCGAAGCGGCCGTAGTGGTGCTCACCCAGGCTTATACCTCCCCCGGTGGCGTCACCTCCGGACTCAATGTTTGGCTCAAGCCCGAAAGCGGCATCACCCGCGATGGCACCGGTGTCGTTTCCTCCTGGCAGGACAATAGCGGCAACAACCACCATTGTGTTCAGACCACCCCCTCAGCCAAGCCGACCTCAGCCAAACCAGTTCGGCATCATGCCCGGTCTCGTCTTCGACGGCGGTGACTGGCTCACCGGCAGCGCTGGAATGAGCACCGGAAGCTATACCAAGATCGTCCGGGTGAGCATGCCGGATTTCACATCCCCCAGTGGCCACATCGTTTCATCGTCCGCAACCACGGGCACGCGTCACGCGCTCTTCATGAACGCGACGCCGAAGCCGCGGATGTGGCACAATGCCGGCAGCGGCTTCGTCATCTCCAACACCGACATGCTCGCGAACACCGGCTACATCATCTCCGCCACCTACGATTCGACCAATAAGACCGGCGCTCTTTACCTAAACGGCACCCCTGTCGGCACTGGAACGGCGATAGCAAACACCACCGACGCCACCTATCAACTCGGCAGCCTCGCAAGTCTTACCACGACCACCATGCGCGGGTCCATCGGTGAGGTGCTCATCTACAACCGCGTGCTCGACTCCACGGAGCGGGGTAGCGTGGAGACTTACCTGCAAAACAAATCGCTCCCCCCCGCAAACACCCCACTCACGGACTATTTCGCGTGGAGCTCGGTAAATATCCCCTTGGGAGAAGATGCCTCGGCCACAGGCGACTTCAACCACAACGGCGTCGCGAACCTCATCGAGTTCGCCTTGGACCTGAATCCGACGCAATCCGGCTATCCGCCCATCCTCCGACTCACCGCCACCCCGGGCCAAGTGGAGGTTTCCTATTCACGCCCCACCAACAGAACCAGCGTGAACTACGAGATGTTGGAGTCAACGGACATGCAAATATGGACTCCGATCCCTGACGTGGGTGGAAACGTCACCGCCGGATTTCAAGAACGCAGTTGCACCCGCAGCCTGTCTCCCGAGCAAAGAGCTTTTTACAAACTCCGGGTCTACACGCCGTGAGCATCCGAGTCTGCGTTATTCCTTCTCTTCCTTACCCTCGGCCTCCCGGTAATCGGGAAAGCCGACGATCCGGGGTGTCCGGCTGCCGGATTGCATCACCACGAAGAACAGCGTCCTCGCACGGGGATCGTGCGACCATTTGGTCTCGCAGAGTGGATAGATCCGCTCGTTTCCGGGCATCAGGAACGAGAGCTTGACCGGATAGTCGTCGCCTTTCGCGGAGGGCGGCTCCAGAATGGATTTCGTATTGGAGGACATGTCGATTTCCTGGGTGCCTACCTGGCCGACGATCTTGTTGGGAGTGAGATTGTATTACAGCATCTGCCCCTTGCGGAACTTGATGGAATTGACGTCGATGACCTGGAATTTCACGGGTGCGATCTTGTTGGAGGAGTCACTGGTCACGAGCAGATAGATGTCCGTCAGAGTTTCGGCGACGCTTGCCTTGGGTGCGTCCAGACTCACCTCCTGGGGCTTGGACGCGGACGCTGGCAGCAGGGCGAGGGTGATTGCTCCGGCGGGCAGTTTATAAATCGGGGAAAGGTTCATCTGTGGCAGTTCCACTTCCTGGGACGCAGTCCCATCGAAGAGATGCAGCTTTTCGGGGGATCCCGCGGGGGCGCCGAGAAACAGGATCCGGCAGGTCCGCGCGCCCTTGGTCTGCGCGGTGACGAGAGTGGGAATCAGACAAAGGAGGATGAGGATAGAGCGCATGGTGGATTGGAATTTCTATTGGGCTGACGATTTATTAGATTTCCCCGGCGTCGAGCCAGCGGAAAGAGACCAACTGGTAGCGGCGGCCGAACGTCTGGTTGACGGCGCTGGTCGGAAGGGTTGTGATGTCCGCTTTGTCCGAATTGTCGACGAAGTCGCGTGTCCGCCGGACAACCGCCTCGCACACCGCGGTGGCGATGATTTTCCCGGCCGCATCCCGGGAGTCTCCATAGGCGCGGAGGGTGAAGGTGTCGTCGCGGGCACTGAGAATCGGGGCGAGCGGGCGGAGGATATCCGCCTGCCGGGTCCAGCCGGGCAAGCCATAGGAGATTTGTCCAACGGCGGCATCCGGGAACTTGTATTCCGGATTGCCAGCCGGAGTGGCGGATGACTCGGGCAGATTCATGGCAAGAATGCCGCTGTAGGGGTTGGTGGCGGGACTCTTGGAAATCTGGTTGAGGGCAGCCTGGATGGTGCCCGCCAAGGCCAGGTCGCCGGATGAGAGTTGGCGGTTGATGAATTCCGAAAGTGAAAGGAAAGGACCGCGCAGACGGACTTGATTGACGATCTCTGCTGCGAGCGCGTCGAGAAGTGGGTCATCAAAAACACGGTAGCCGGAGAACTCGGCGGCCTCGGGAAAACCTCCGGAGGACCCCTGCTCCTTGGCCTCCACATCCCCGGCGATGCCGAAGCGCGAGAAGGCGTGGTCCCGCTTGTCAGACAATGCGACGCTCCAGGCTGCACCGGTATCATTGATGTATGGGATTTTCTGATTGCGGGCATGGCCAAGCAGAGCGCGCCAGGCGGTGACCGACGTCGAATTCACGTTGAACATGCCTTCCACTTCGAGGCGTGATGCGATGGTTTTCCACGAGTTCGGCTTGTTGACCTGATCGTTAAAGATCGTCGTGAAATTGGCTGCGTTGGCCGAATCCTCGATGATCGGTTGATAGGCACGATTGGCCAAGGGCTTTGATCCGGTGATGAAGTCGGTGAAATTCTGTTTGAGCGTTCTGCCGGTGGTTCCGAAAGTGGTGGGGTCCGGAGAGATCGAGGAAAAAATCCAGTCGTCGAAGAGCAGGTGGTTCGCGCAATAGGAATCGTCATGCTGAAGATTGGTTCCTAGCGCGCTGTCAGCGGCGTTTACCACCGCATTGGCCGGCAACAAGGGGGTTGCGTCGCTGTTTCCAATCAGGTTGTAGGCAAAGGGCGGAATCGGGTTTTCATAGCGCAGGTCCCAGTTCTGGAGCTCCGCCAGAGAAACCAGCGGGCGGAGCGGAAGTTCGCCGATCACACAGCGCGAAAGTCCTTCCGCGCTGGTGAACCCGGTAACGATATAACCGCGGTTTGTGGCGTCGTCCGCTTGTGGCAGCACGGTGTCACCTGCTAAATACACTTTCTCAAAACTGTAGTCGAATGGAGAGTTGACCGGGTGGGATGTGCCTCCGTATTTGCGGGCGATGGTGGCTTCCGCAAGATCCTTGTTACCCATCGCGGTGAAATTCACCAGTGAACTGGACTGGACAAAGCCCTTCGCCGGAATGTGGGTTCTGCTGGCCATTCGCGCGCCGAAGATGGTGGTGAGAAACGGACTGGGCTTGGCCTCGATATCGGCCAGGGAGGGCGACATAGCCATTCCGGTCAGTGGTGGATAGACACTCTGTGCAATCGGGGTTTCATAGTCCATCCGATAGGCCAGGTGCCGGGACGTGCCGAACTGCATATTGAGATAGATTCCCACGCCGAACGATGCCTGTCCTTGGAAAGTGTCCTCATAGGTGGTGTCGAACCTTGCATCCGTCTTGATGCTGGCGGCACCAACCGAAACCATCTTCACCCCGGCGTCGTTCTTCAGCGCGAAGTAATGCCCGCCGCCGGTGCGATAACCTGGGTCAAGCGCGATCCTCGTGGCCGGAGCAACGCGTGCGGTGCCCTGCGGGCTGAAGATGCGGGCCTCGCCGGGTTTGAGCGTAAAAGGAGAGTTGATCTGGTAATACAAGTTCGGCCCCGCATCAAGCGCGGGAGTGTTGTTGATCGTTCCTCCGTTCAAATTGTTATAGGCGTTGTTCTGGACGCCTCCGACATTGAACTTGAGTGCCACGGGGAGCGGCTTGCCGATTCTGAATTCCAGGGCGGCAGTGGTTAGCTGGACATTGTAGGGATTCCACATGGTGATCGTGGGGGTCAATAGCAGCCGGGGCTCGTAGTTGGTTCCCGTGGTCTTGGCCGCCCAATAGGAAAACACCCACTGGACACGGGCGATCACCGGCAACACCCGGACCTTGTGCAAAAAGTTATAACTGTCTCCATCGATCGCCACCGACCGCGACGACATCGAGGCGGTGCCCGAGGCGGGGATGTTCATCCCCATGCCTCGATAGGCCAGCGCGAAATCCTTGAGATTTTCCCAACTCGTGACCGCGCCATGCTGGGCGATTGGATTGTCAGAGGCTTTGCCACGATAGGCGGACCAAGGATAGAGCATGGATTTGGCTGCAAGTGGGTTGGCGGAAGTCGGCATGTTGCCAAGGATGTCCTCACCGGGCTTTACCCTGAAAAACGGAAGATTGGAGGTACCGGCTTGCGCCCAGTTTTCAGTGAGTAAGGAGAGGTCCTTTTTCCAGCCACCGGTCGCAGAATTCGTTAGGAGACCCGTCGAGCTTGCGGATAGATCATGGAAATATTCCCGGGATACTTGTAGTGCCCCAGGTTTTGCAACCAGGTCGCCCAGCTTGAGAGTGATCGCCTTGTTGGCTGGAGTCGCGTCGGTCAGAAGATCGTCCATGCGGAACGGCTCCGGGTCCACCACCGAGTGGGACTTCAAGTTGGCTGCCCATCGGGCGCTGGTATCTTCCGATGGCTCGTAGGGCTTCGGCAAACGGGCCTTTTGGTTCTCTCCCCCAACCCACCAGGCGAATGCGCCCTTCTGCTTCGAATCCACAATCTGACTGGGAGTCAGGTGGATCTGGAGCTTCTCGCGGTCGGCACCCTTGCCAACCGTGAAGTCGCCCACCAGGATTGCCTTGCCAGCCCCCTTGGTGGTATTAGGAAGCGTGGTCGCGGTGACGGGATCGCCGGAAGTGAGCCACCCGAGAAACCGATCCTTCTTCTTCGTGGCATAGTTGCCGGGCGAGATCGGCCGGCCTTGGTAGCCACCGGTTAGTTCGTGATCGGTGCCTTCCCAGCTCTTCCAGACCCCTGCGACCGGAGGGTTGTTCACGTCCAGCACATCGGCCCGCGCCGTGATGCGAGTGTCGAGGCCAGATTGCTTCTGCAGTTCTCCGATGGCGAGCATCAAAGCCATCCGTGCGTTGGCACGGGCCATGGCCGCACCGGCTCCTTGCGAGGAGGAACGCAGACTGATGCCGCTCAAAGTCAGCAGCCCTACGGCGATGACAGTCAGCAGAATCATCAGCGAAAGCGTGACGACGAGCGCGAAGCCACGGTTCCGCCGGGCGCCGGCCGTGGAGGGAGGTATTTGGTTGGATGGAGTTTGCATGGGATCCGTCGATGCGATGGGTTTTTAAAATCTGCTAGCTGGTGATTCCGGCTTTCTTCATGATGGCGTCGATGTCGTATTCCGCGCTGCGGGGTTTGCGGCCGCGCATGGCGTTCGCCTCGTCATCCTTGACGAATGACTCCGTCGCCACATCCCAGTTCAGCTTGTGACCGAGCTTCATGCCGATCCATGCGGCCGAGCAGGTTTGCAGGCTGCGGGCGGCCTGGTCCACCGGCGCGATGGGATCGGTGTTGGCGAGGATGGCTTCGAGCCAGTTGACATAATGGTTCTTGCTGGGTGCCCATAACTTGGCGTCCGCTCCGAGTGGTGAGAGCAGGTTGACATCGCTGGCACGAAGGGATCCCTTTTCATCGCTGGGGCCGTCCGGGTCACTCTCGGTGACCTTGGCGGCACCGCGTTTGCAAAAGATCGTTCCTTCCTCGCCTTCAAAGAGCAGGCCATTTTCAAACGTGTTGTTCAGGATGACCAGCACGTCGTTTGGATAGAGCAACTCGACATGATAGTTCTGATGGACGGTCCAGGCGTCGTTCTTCATGAACGTGGCCTTGGCGTCGATGGTGAGCGGACCGCCGAGTTGCTGGCCCATGGCCCACTGGGCGATGTCAATGTGATGCGCCCCCCAGTTGGTGATCATGCCGAGGCCGAAGTCTTCGGTGGTGATCCAGCCCGGACGGTCTTTGAAGCATTTCTGCGGGTGGCAGCGGAGCTCGACATATTCCTGCCGGGGTGCCGGGCCGAGCCAACGGTCGTAGTTGAAGTTCGCGGGAACGGGCACCGGGGTCGGCGGTTTCCCGCTGGGCTTGTCGAGTCCCACGCCGATCTTGATGGTTTTGAGCTTGCCGAGGCGGCCGTTCAACACCGCTTCGCTTGCCTTCCGGAACGTGCTGAACGGATTCTGGGAGCGCTGTTGGGAACCGGTTTGCAAGATCACCTTCTTCGCCCGGACGGCGGTGCGCAACGCGATGGATTCCGCGATATTGTAGGTGAGCGGCTTCTGGCAATAGATATGCTTGCCGGCGATGGCGGCTTCAACGGCACAGATCCCGTGCCAATGATCCGGCGTGCTGATGACCACCGCATCGATCGCAGAGTTCGCGATCAATTCCCGATGGTCACTGTAAACCTTTACCTCGACGGAGGCCTCGCCCTTTTTCTTGTAAAACGCCTCGATTCGTCTTTTCCCCTCGGCGGCGCGTTTGGAATCCAGATCGCACACCGCGATGACCCGGGCGAGAGGCTCCGCGAGCATGTTATTCAGGTCGGCAAGTCCCATCCGGCCGCAGCCGATCTGGGCAACCTGGATGCGCTTGTTCGCCGGATTCTGGGCGAACAAGGATCCGGCGAAAATGTTGGGGATGGCGATCAGCCCGGCGGTTCCGCCGATCGCGGTTTTGAGGAAGTGGCGGCGTTCGATTGGATTCATGGGATCATGGGATGGTTCGGGATTCAGCGGGCGACGGGTGCGGTGACTTCCTGGATCCGCAGGTTGCGCCAGCGGACCTGGGTGCCCTCCTTTTCCTTGTCTTTGTTGATGCCATGCACCTGCAAGGCGATGAAGCCGGAGAGACTCAAGGAGTCGGTGATGGTTGCGCAAGGAGTGCCGTTGAGGAACGTTTTGATCGAATCGCCGACGGCTTCGACCCGGACCTTGTTCCAATCTCCTTGTTTGAAGATCTTGCGACCTTGCTCGGTGAATTGCTTGGCGTCGCCTCCGAGGATCCCCGGATAAACCCAGCCGCGGCGGCCCTCGTCATAGATTCCGCCGCTCCACCAGCGGTCCTTTATCGGATCGGGATCGATCTCGACCTGATAGCCATGGACCCGTCCGGCAGGGACCTTGATGGTTTTTTCCTTCCACTGGATCGTGCCGGGCTCGGTGAGGCAATGGCTGCGGATTTGCACGCCCGAGTTGAGGCGAGGATCGATCTTGAACTCATATTCGAGGATGAAATCGCCGTAGTCGCGGCCGGTGCAGAGGAACGTGTTAGGTGTATTGAGCGTGGAGGTGCCGACGATGGCGCCCTCTTCCACCTTGTAGGTTGCCTTGCCGCCGCGCTGGACCCAACCTTCGAGGTTTTTGCCGTTGAAAAGGTCGGTCCAACTCTCGGCGGCGAAGGCGCTGCCGCAGGCGGCGAGAATAAAGAATGAGGTACGAAGGTAATTCATGAGTGTGATGGTTCGATTGAGATGGTTTTGATAGAGTCAGTTCGGTGTGACTTGGAGGCGGGTGAAGATCTTGCCTTGGCCAGTTGGCAGGGTGTATTCGACCGACGTCCCATAGTCCTTGGGATTGATGCCATTCACGGGAACGTTGATCCAGGATCCGGCGGCCATGGTATTGGAGGTCTGGATGAAATAGGTGCCACTGAATGAAGGGTCCTTGGGCCAGGTGACCTTGCCATTCACCGGTGCGGGATTGGCGGTGAAGGTGGATCCGGTGGCTCCCATGAAGTATTCGAGGCCGTTCTTCACGCCGTCGTAATCATGGTCCTGATCCGCGGTTTGTCCCGGGGCGTAGGCGGCGGCCCATGAGGAGTAGCCCGCCGAGCCGCTGGTGACGCTGACGACTCCGGTGCCGGAGAAATAGGTATCGTTGATGTTAGTGGCACCGGATCCACTGGCTCCCCACGTGCCAGCCGCCTGTTGCGCCGCGCCGAAGAACAAGGTGGAGACGACTTCGGTTCCGGTGGGTTCCACCTTGCCGCCATTGATGACGAGCTTTCCGGGAATGGCCGTGCCATTCACGGCGAGGGTGCCGGCGTTGACGATGGTGCTGCCACTGTAGGTGTTGAGTCCCGTTAGGGTGAGTTTGCCCGAGCCCGCCTTGGTGAGGGTGCCGGTCTGCGACGGTGCGTTTTCAAACACCTGGCTGATGGTGATATCCTTGCCGGTGGGGACGTTGAAATTCGCGCCGTTGGCAGTGAGGAAGGCGTTGGTGAGACCACCCATGTAGGCGGCGCTGGCGGCGGTGGGTTTCAAGGTTCCACCGTTGAAGGTGATGGAGGCGGTGGACGGTCCGGCTCCCCGGGCGAACGGGAACGCGGGCAAGGTCACGTCCGCCGTGCCGCCGATGAGGATCGTGGACGAACTGGTGTCTCCCGCGGAGAGCGTGGAGAAGTTGCCCGTCACGTTGAACACTCCCCCGGTTAGATTCAATTGGCTGATCGTGTGGTCGTTGTTCACTCCACCGCCGCCCATGGCGAGATTCCTCACCAGGGCGGCGCCACCGGATTGATTGAAGGTTCCCGTGCTGGAGGTGGTCGTCGAATTGGAACGCCCGACTTGAAGGGTCGCATTGCCACCGGCGTTCACATTGAGGGTTCCCGTGCCACTCAAATTGAAGACGCCGGACGCCCCGTTGTTGGTGCCGAGAATGAGGCCGTTGATGTTGTTGAATCCCACATAAAGGATGCCGCCGCTGAGATTGTAAGTGCCAGTCGATCCCGCCGCGCCACCTACCAGAACAAAGGTCGATGCGGTTGAAAGGGTGCCAGCGGTATGGTCGACGATGCCGGTTCCTGTCGCATTGTCACCCACTGTAATCGTGTTTCCACCGGTCGAGAAATAGCCGGCTTTCACTTTCATCGTGCCGGTCTGGGCCGGGCCGTTGCCGACGATAATGGCGCCGGAGGCTGCTGTCCGATTTCCTTCGAGGCTGAGAGTTCCGTTGGTGACAGTCATCGCGCCGGTGAAGGTGTCCACGCCTTTCAGTGTTAGAGTTCCGGACGGATTGGCGGTGTCGAAGGCATTGTCGACCGTGACGGCGGCTGTCGTGCCGGTGATGTTGCCGTTGATCGTGACATTTCCCGGGCCGTTCATGATGACAGCACGGGTGCTGGCGACGATGTTGCCAAGAGTTAGCGTTCCGCTGTTGGAGGTGAAGCGGCAGGAATTTGAGAGGGTAATGTCACCTGTCCAACTGTTGTCGCCGGAAATGTTGCGCAGCGCCCCGACATTGCCCAAGCCTGCTCCACGGATGGAAAGAGCCTCCCCCGCGACGGTGACGCCACCCGACATGCTGAGGCCGGCGCCGTTCGCCACGGTCGTGCCGGAGATGGTGGAGCCAAATGCGCTCGCGTGGCCGACGGCCAAGGTTCCGCCGGTGACGTTTACCGGGCCGGTGAAGGTGTTAGCCGTATTGAGGGTCAGGGTTCCGGTGCCGGACATTGTCAGGCCGGTGGTTCCGGCGATGCTGCCGCTGCCGCTGAGGCTGTAGTCTGCGTTGTCAAAGGTGACATTGCCGGGACTGACGACAGTGTTGAGGGTGATGGCTGGATTTCCAACGAGCGAATTGTCGAAGAGCACGATATCACCGGGACTTCCGCCGGTGCCCGGGAGGTAGGTGGTAGGAGTGCCCGCAGTCACTAACTGCCAGTTTCCAGCGGCCGTATCCCAAATTCCGCTGGCCGAGCCGGTCCACTTGGCGGTGTCACCGGCATCCGTGACGTTGAGGTCAATGGCTCCGGGACTGTAGGCCAAATTTGCCACCACGCGCGGTGGCATGGCGAGGGCGAAGCCGCCGGTGACGGTGGGGCCCGCGTAGGTGATCAAGGTGCTGACTCCGGTGGCGTAGCTCGTCGCCGCGTCCACGTCTAGCAGGGTGGTGCCGTTGGCGATGAGGCTTCCCGTCACGGCGACACTGCTCAGCCCTTGGGCGAGCTTGATCGACTGTGAATCAGAACCGGTGGCACCAAGGGTGAGGCTGCCGGGGGCAAGTGAGGCGGTGTTGATGCCATCTCCCGGCATCAGGGTGCCGCCGTTTTGCACGGTTACTCCTGCATTGACGAAGCCGGTCCCAGCCAACACGCCACCGGCTTGGACGGTCATCTCGCCATTGACGGTCCCGCTGCCGATCCGGATGCCCCCGGACTGGATGGTCACCGTCCCGTTGATGGTGCCGGTGCCGGTCAAGGTGCCGCCGGACTGGAGGGTCACCGGGCCATTGACGGTGCCGGTCCCTGTCAGTGCGCCACCGGTTTTGACGGTGACGGCACTGCCTGCGGCGAGCGCGCCATTCACGACAAGATTTCCGCCGCTGATGGTGGTGGTGCCGGTGTAGGAGTTGTTGAGGCCGGAAAGGGTTTGGTCGCCACTGAGGAGCTCGATCGACAGCGTCCGGGTACCTCCGTTCAAGGAATCGACGAGGCTGCCGATGAAGGTTTGGCCGCCGCCGTTGATTCTCAGGAGTGAGTCGCTCGAGGTGCTGCTGTTGCCGATTTTGGGGTTGTTGACGCTGTTGGCGCAGTCAATTCCGCCGACGGTTTGGTTGAAGCCAGCGAGGTCAAGCGCGCCGTCGGTGTTGTTGCCGAACCACAGGCTGGCTTTGGTCGCCAAGGCGTTGTCCACGCCGAGGGTAAAGCCGCCGTCATCCACGCCCTGGATGCGGGTCTGGTTCCAGTTGTTGCCGGTTGAGAAAATGGTCCACGTGGCCCCGCCGTTGAGTTCGAAAAATCCGTTGAGGTTCACCTGGCCGGAGATCAGACCGAGATTTCCTATATCTCCGCGAAAACTGAGCCCCTCGGTCATGGATGGCGCGGCGATCGATCCTGATAGAGTGAAGAGGGTGCCGACTCCGGCAATATTCTTGAAGTTGGTATGGGTGCTCGCGGAGCCTGTGAAATTGATCGCTCCGCTCAAGGTGTTGTTTCCAGTGGTGTTGGTGATGCCCTCGCGACCGGCGTTCAAGCTGACGGTGATGGCGTTGGACACGGTGATGCCGCCGGAGAGCGTGAGGGTTTCGTCGGCATTGGCGCGGCTGGATTGCAGGATGAGGCCACCGCTGCCGAGGGCGTTGGCGCTCGCCAGTCCAAGGGTGCCGGTGCCTTGAAGGATCGTGCCGCCTGAATAGTTGTTCGAACCGGATAGATTGACCGCGCCTGTTCCATCCGCGGTGAGTTGGCCTGCGCCGGAGACACTCCCACTAGCGTTGATCTGGAACGTGGCTGCGGTAGCCCATGTCTGGGCGGTGCCGAGGACCACCGGATTTCCGAGCGCGATGGATTTGACGGCGTTGATCCCGCCGGCTCCCAACGTGAGTGCTCCAGCCCCGCTGATGTCGATGTCCGTGAGAGCGCCCAAGGCATCGATGCTCAGCCAACTGGCGCCGGATGACAGGGTCAAGCCGCTGGAAAGCGAGGTCGCCCCCCACGTCGCGGTGTCGGCGACGGTAGGGGTGGAGGCGGCCACCCAGCTTGCCGCGTCATTCAAGCTGCTGCCGGTATCCGCCTTCGTGACGGTGGCCGCGTGGATCGCTGTGGTTCCAGTCAAGAGGCCGCAGACGGTGATCAAAGTCGGGAGGAATTTTGGATGGGTTTGGAAGTGAGGTTTCATGATTGTTGAATCGAGGGATCGGGAAATGATGGTGAGGAGGATCTGCTTCGGGGTTTTTCAATGGTGTGGCACAATAAGCTTATCAGGTGATAATTGCAACGGATGATCGTGGTGAGGTTCGGGTGGAGGGCGGATGCCCGCTTCATTCAGCGGTGAGCCGCCGCGTGGCTACCGTCCGGGTGTTCCCCCAAGCGGGGCGAGGTCACCCTCTGTATTGGGTATCCACGGCGCGAGAACCCAAGGGCTCGAGCCGGCCACCCGCCACGACGTCTTCCACGACCCGCGTCTGACGCAGCAGACGGCCGCACGAAAGGAACCGGAAGCGAAACTTCCGGGCTCGTGGTGGATGACGTCAATCATTGGATTCATGAAACGAGTTAAGTTCTTCCAGAGGTGGTCTCAGCAGACACAAACGGTTTGAATGCCAAGAAGCTGGCCGAGCTTGCGGATCTTCCCGGCGACATGACCGATGCCGACGGCACAGTGGTGCGCCGGTCCCTGCACGTTCCAGTCGTTCACAAAGCGTCGGGCTCCGATCGGGAAGCGATAACGGGAATTGGTATTGCCGATTTCCAGGATCGGCCCGGCCACCGACTCGCCCTCGGCGACGAGAAACTTGAGTTTCCCATCCACCGTCTGCACCACGCTGAGCAGCGTGACTGGACCGTGCTTGACCGACATTTCAACGGACAATCCCCTCCCCACCTTGCCGTGATACACATCGAGAGGCCGGACTTTGGTCTTGCCCTCGGCAATCGCGATGTGTCCCGGCCCGTCGTGCCCCATGAGCACGATGTCGTCATTCCAATCCAACGCGTAATACTCCGTGAACGACCCGCCGACGCCGAAGGAATCGAGGATCTTCATCGCCTGCACGTTCTTGATCTCCATCTCCCCGGCGACCGGGATCCCCCTGGCAGTTAGGAGTGAGTTGCCGAGAATGATCGATGAAATGGCATCCTCGTTCTCCGCATTGCCAGTGCCCATGTAGTAGTAGGCGAGCGAACCGAGATCGTGGATTGCCGCAAGCTGATCCAAGGCCACAGAGGTCCGGGCGGCACGCTCCAATTCGGCGAGGGAGCAGTCGTCCTGAACCTCGAAAGTGGTTTGGAAATCCTCGACCCGTGCGGAGATCTCCTCATCCGTGACGTCACGCCGCAGTGCTGATAGTTCATCGACCTCGATGATTTCCATGTGCCCCCCGAAGTGCGCGCATTGCTGGGTCAGATCGGAATAGATATCCAGCATGCCACTGTAATAGTGCCCCATCACGCCGAGGCGGTTGTGGAACATCACACCCGCGACGCGCGCGGCGTCGATCCAGTCATCCACCTCGTTCCAGCATTCCGGATCATCGTGGAGCTGGCCGGTGATCTGGTGAAAATCGATCCCCGAGCGGTTGAAAACATTGGCGATTTCAGGCACCGGACAGGCGCCGCAATTCGCCAGCCACTCGCCGGTCATTCTCGTCCGGTCGCCCATCTTGTTGAAGCTGCCGTAGTCGATGGCCGCGGCGGGTGAGAGATTGAGAATGATCACGGGAACCTTGGCCCGCTGGACCACGGGCAGCACGGTGGACGAGAGCGCGTAGGTGGTGACGTGCAGGAAGATGAGGTCCACATCCGCGCGGCGGAACGCATGCCCGGCCTCGAACGCCTTGGGAACCGTATCGACCAAGCCGAGATTGACGATTTCCACGCCATCGCGCGCCAGCTTGGAATAGACAGTCGCCAGATAGCCCTCAAGTCGCTCCTTCAGTAAAGGAAACTGGGGCCAATAGGTGTCCAGGCCGATGCCGAACAATCCGATGCGTGTGGGTGACATGAAGATAGGGTTGTAGAAAGTCCGGGCGTGCCGATGAGGGATAAGCTGCACTCGGGAGCTCTCTCCCACCATACACGATTTGACATATTCCTCTCACGATTTGACCAAGCACCGCAACCCGCCCCGTATGCCAAACCGCCGGATCAGGGCTATCATTCGGGATCCGGGCGGTCGTGGATGCACGATCTGACCCGACCCGAGACCACGGGCTTTGATCAATTCGTGTGAATTTTGGACAAATCGTGCATTGGCCGCGATGCCGTCGCTTCCCTAGTTTCCAGCACCGCCGTCCATCGCCGTCACCCGCCAGCATCAATCATCCCATGCCATCATTTCCCATGTTTCGGGCGCACCTGCTGATGGTGACGAGCTTCGCGTTCTTACTGCCGCTGTCCGCCAAGGAAGATCCGGCAGCGATCTCGAAAACCGTGCCCAACGACCTCCAGTGCGAGTATCTGACTGATCCGTTGGGAATCGATGTCGAAATCCCCCGCTTCAACTGGAAGCTCAAGGTTCCCGATCACCTCCGCGGCCAGAAACAAAGTGCCTATCAGATCCTCGTCGCCAGCAGCAAGGCCCAGTTGGATCGGAACGAAGGGGATCTTTGGGATAGCGGACGAGTGAACTCCCCGCTATCCGCGCTCGTGCCCTACGCCGGGAAGAAGCTCGTCTCCAATCAGGATTGCCATTGGAAAGTGCGCATCCACGACAAGGATCAAGCGGCTTCCCCGTGGAGCCCGCCCGCGCGGTTCTCCATGGGTCTGCTGCGCGAGTCCGACTGGACCGGCACTTGGATCAGGCACCCGCAGGCACCTCCGGTCGCCCACATCTGGTTTCGCAAGAATCTCGCGGTGCATGAGAAGTTGAGCTCGGCGTTCATCCATGTCGCCTCGGTCGGCTACCATGAACTTTATGTAAACGGAAAGAAAGTCGATGACCGCCTTCTTGGGCCGGCGTTGACCCGCCTCGACAAGCGGGTGCTCTACCTGACCTACGACCTAACCAACGTGCTCAAGACTGGCGACAATACGATTGCCTTGTGGCAGGGGCCCGGCTGGGCGCGTTATGCTTTTTTCAAAACCATGCCCGCGCTGCGCGTGCAGTTCAATGCGACCACCGCCAGTGGCAAATCCGCTTCGCTTGCCTCGGATGCGACCTGGCGCTGCCAGACAAGCTCCAGTGAGAACATCGGCGGCATCAAATACAAGGATCACGGCGGCGAGAGAATCGACGCCCGAAAACACGTCGACTCTTGGAATACCGTGGGTTTCGACGACAGCCAGTGGCCACTTGCGGCGGAAGCCCCCGTCAAGCCGACCTTATCCGCCCAAATGATGGAGCCGACCCGGGTCATCGAAACGATCCCCGCCAAGTCGATTTCCGGCAGCGGTGCCGCCTATCGGATCGACATGGGGAAGAATTTCACCGGCTGGGTGGCGATCAAACTGACAGGCCTTTCCGCTGGAGACATGGTGACCAGCAAGGTCGCCGACGGTGACGAAACCGTGCAGGATTTCGGCCAGAAAAGCGAATACATCAGCAACGGCGGATCCGCCGAAACCTTCCGCAACCGCTTCAACTACATCGCCGGCCGCTACATCACGTTCGAAGGTCTCAAAACCAAACCGAAGCTCGAAGACATCACCGGCTACGCGCTGGGCACCGATCTCAAGCGGACCGGAACCTTCGCGTCATCCGATGATCTCTACAACCGGATCTATCAAACCGACCTGTGGACCTGGCGCGCGAATCTGGTCGAAGGATTCACCATGGACTGCCCTCATCGGGAGCGTCTCGGATACGGCGAGGTCGCCTTCGCCTGCGCCTGGGGGATCGGTTATCCGAACTATCAGGCAGGAGCCTTTTACACCAAACACGTGCGCGACTGGTCCGACGTGCAGGAGAAAAACGGCTGGATCCACCACACCGCGCCCCAGATCAACGAACACTTCGGCGGCCCCATGTGGAGCAGCGCCGGGCTCAACATCGCCCGCGAGTCCTATCAGAACCATGGCGACAAACGGATCCTCGAACTCACCTACCCATCCGGCAAGCGGTGGCTGGAGTTCCTCAATGCCAACGTCAAGGACGGCTTGCTGCGCAACTACGACAAGCACTGGGGGAGATTCCTCGGTGACTGGGCCGCTCCCGAGCAGCGGAAAGAGCGCGGCGATTCCCCGGAGGCTGAGTTTTTCAACAACTGTGTTTACGCGATGAATCTCACAGACTTCATTGATATCGCCCGAATCCTGGATCGTCCCGGGGACGTCGCGCTCTACAGCACGCGGCTGGAACAATTGAAACCGCGGGTCCATTCCAAGTATTTCAATCCGCAGAAGAACAGCTATTGCAACGGCACCCAGGTGCAGCTCGCGTTCGCCCTGCTGACCGGCATCACCCCGGAAGCACTTCGTCCCGCGGTCGCCGCGAGCCTGCGGAAGGAACTCAATACGAGAGCCTACCTCGACATGGGAAGCTCGGGACTGCCTGTGCTCTTGAAATATCTGATCGAAAGGTCGGACAACGGAGACTCCGTCTATCAACATCTCTCCCGGACCACCGAGCCGGGCTACGGCTACTTCATCAAACGCGGGGAAAGCACTTGGCCGGAATACTGGAACGTGGACGTGCCCAGCCGCATCCACACCTGTTATACGGGGATTTCCTCGTGGCTCACCAAGAGCGTCGCCGGCATCCGCCCTGATCCCGATTACCCCGGCTATCAGTCCTTTCTCATCAAGCCGGTGCCCGGCGGCAACCTGACCTTCGCCGAGGCATCCACGGAATCGCCTTACGGCACGATTGCCAGCCGCTGGGAGAAAACGGGCACCATGTTCAAACTGACGGTGACCATCCCTCCCAACTCGAACGCGACGGTCCACGTCCCGACCAAGGATGCAGGCAGCCTGACCGAAGGTGGCAAGCGCATTCGCGATGCGGAAGGAGTGACGCCGCTGAAAGTCGAGGAGGGCTATGCGGTTCTGAAGGTCGAATCCGGCCGCTACGAGTTCACGGCACCCGCACGGTAATTTGCCTTGCCGCGCCGGTTGCAAGATGGCTGAAGTTTGCCAATGGTATTGACTGAGGATGCTTACCACCCCGACACCTGATGAGATCAAGCCCGAGATTCTTCCGGTATCTGCCCCGCAATCCCAATGACGACGATTGGGGTGCGACGGTGCTTGATGCCGGTCATGGCACCGTGCCACCCGGATCGGGATACCCACTTCCCGGCCATCCCGAGGATCACGAATTTACTTGGGAAAAAGGCCGCTGCCTGACCGCCTACACGTTTGTTTACATCACCGCCGGTCGTGGGACCTTCGATTCCGAACCTTCAGGCGAGGTCCCGGTCGAACCCGGATCGGTCTTTCTCGTTTTCCCCAACGTCTGGCATCGCTATCGCCCCTTGCTGGAATCCGGCTGGGATGAATACTGGGTCGAATGCGAAGGCGAGCTACTCGATGCCGCCGTCCGCCGCTCCGGCATGCAGCCGGCTTCGCCGGTGATGCGCGTCGGCCATGATGATGCGCTGCTGCGTTGTTTCCTCAATATCGCGGAGACCATCAAGCAGGAGGATCCGGGCTTCGAGCCGATCATCGCCATGCGCTCGCTTGAAATCGTCGCCCGCATCCGCAGCCTGCTGAAAATTTCGAGCGCCGCCGGTGTCACCACTCCGGAACGACTCGTGCGACAGGCACAGTTCAAAATGCGCGAGGCACTGGGTGAAGTCGTCGATTTCCACCAACTCGCCCAACACCTCGGCATGAGCTATTCCACTTTCCGCCGGATCTTCAAGAAAGAGACAGGCCGCGCTCCAGGCGAATACTTCATCGAGATGAAAATGAACCGCGCCAAGCAGTTGCTGCTCGCCGACAAGCCGATCCAAGAGGTTGCCGACCTTCTCGGCTTCGATTCGGCTTACTACTTCTCCAGGCTTTTCAAGTCCCGCACGGGCAGCTCTCCGAGCACTTTCCGGCCGGACGGCAAGCAGCCTCCCCGCCAATAGGGCAAATCTCCGGAAACGTGCCTAAGGGATCGGCCACCCTTGGAAAACAGGTGGTCAAATCGTTCAAAATCAGGGCAAATCCTGCATTGGCGCTCGGGAATTTCCGCGCATATCATCTCGTGATAAATCCTTGTCCGGCTATCCACCAACCCGTCAGGAAAACCCAAAACCCCATGGCCACCGACTTCATTTACGCTCTGCGCATGCGTGCCACTTTTCCGGCAGGTCTCTTCCTTTCCGCCTTGCTCGTCGGATCACTCTCCGCGGCACCGCTCCGGATCATGCCGGTCGGCGACTCGATCACCGCGGGCTACACCGATAACGCCCCCGCCAACTACACCGGCAATCCAGCCCTTTATTGGACGGTCCCCTTCGAGTTCGGCTACCGCAGGCAACTCTATCAACTTTTGGAAAACGCGGGCTACGACTTCGTGTTCGTCGGTGCGTCACAGGAACCATTCGTCAGCGCCTATGGCGATCCGACCCACGGCGGCACCGTCAGCCCCACCTTCGACCTGCGCCCCATCGGACAAAACGGCCACCGCGGCTATGGTGGCATTCGAATCAACCAGATCGACGACAACATCGTCTCATACCTCAACACCGATAACCCGGACATCATCCTCCTGATGATCGGCATCAACGGCATGGACTCCGGAAGCCCTGCGGAATTGGCCACGCTGGTGGACATGATCCTCGCCACCAAGCCCAACGCCCACCTGATCCTGGCGCAGATCACGCCGATGTCGTCGAACGTCACCTACGCCCAGAAGAACGCCGACCTCGTAGCTTACAACACCTACATCCGCGAAACCCTCGTCCCCAATTTGCAGGCCCAGGGGAAAAAGATTTCGACGATCAACCAGTACCGCAATTTCCTAACGAACCCGGACAACCCCGCATCCGACATCAACGCCTCCCTCTATTCCAACGGCATCAACCACCCGACCAACCCTGCCTACGACACCATGGCCGACATCTGGTTCGCCGGCATCCAGGCGGTCGTTCCAGCGCCGGCCTCGCCGGTGCTCAGTGAGAGCATGTTCCTTCCCTCGATTTCGCAGGGCACCACCATCGGCACCTTCACCACCACTCCCCCACCCGTCCCGGAATCCTTCAGCTACAGTTTCACCACCGGCCCAGGTGACACGGACAATTCCAAATTCACCATCAGCAGCAACCAGTTGCAGGCGGGCACCCACAACTACGGCGCCGATCCCGCCGGGACCACTTACTCCATCCGCGTCAAAGCCACCGGGGGGACCACCGGTCAGGTCGGAAACGAGACTTTCCTCCTCACCACCATCTCCCTGGACAGCGACAACGACCAACATCCCGATTCCTGGGAAATGGCAAATGCCGGCAACCTGACGGATCTCACCCAGACCGGGGATTTCGATCAAGACGGCCTCAGCGACGCCGCCGAATACCAACTGAGCTTGGGAGCCTATCCTAACATCAATCCCGTCAAGTCCGACACCGACGGTGACGGCCTGTTGGATGGCGCGGAAATCAACGGAGCCGGCCAACGCCCCCCCACCAACCCGACACTGACGGACACCGACGGCGACAGTGCCTGCGATCTCAACGAGGACAACACTGGCACCTATGTGAACATCCTCAGGACCGGCACCAACCCGACCGTCGCCGACTCGGATGGAGACGGTGTGATAGACGGCGCGGAAATCCTTCAAAACACCAATCCGGCATCCGCAGCCTCACCCGGTCCGCCAGAGGTCGTGACCAACAGCAACGCCACTTTGGGCACCGTTTATGCCGGCGACGTCAGCGCCATCGACCTGCTCCAAGGTCTCACTGGCACCAACGTCGTTCATTCCGGCTGGAACTATGTAAACGGTGCCACCCCTCTCAAACTCAACGATGGGCTTCACGGCCTCCACGGCACCAACCCCGTCGAAGGCGGATGGTCTCTGCCCGGCAGCATCATCACCTACACCCTCCCGCCGGGCCAAGGTGCCGGCTGGGACCTCACCGGGATCACCACCATCGCGGACTGGAGTGGCGGCGGCTTCGGCAACCAGCGGTATGAAGTAGCCGTTCGCAGGCTTGGAGAAACCGCCTTCACACTTCTAGCCACTGTTGATTTGGAACCTTTCAACACCACCGGGGTGGGAGGATCCAAGGTCCAAATCACCCCGGCCAGCGCCAAACTCGCCGGTGGAGTCGAACAGATCCGTTTCACCATGCTGACGACTGCCGGAAACGCCGGACGCGCCGTCTATCGCGAGTTCGATGTCTTCGGAACCACCTCCGCCATCCCTCCAACCGAGATCCTCAACCTCGCCCCTCCCGCCACCGGCAAGCCCCAGTCATCGATCATTTGGAGGTCCCTGCCTCAGATGACCTATCGAGTGGAATCCTCGGAAAATCTCACTGCCTGGAATGTGCTGGACGCTGCTTATCCCAGTGGCGGCGTCACCACCACCTTCAGCAAATCCGCGTCCCTGGCCACCCAGCCCCGGGAGTTTTTCCGGGTTTGCGTGAATCCGTAGCGGCTCTGCAAGCGCCGGCGTACTCTTCGTAAACAGAATCCCAAAAACAACCGCGAATCACTTATCTCGTGCCAAACAAAAACACAATGATAGCACCCGGAGCAAAACCTCCGCGCTTCCCCGCGGCCATCGCGGCGGCTCTCGCCCTCCTTTGCCCGGCCCGCGCGGCAACCTGGGACATCACCCCCGGTTCGGTGGGCGGCGGCAACGGTACCACCACCGGCGGGTCGGGAACCTGGAACACCACCAACGGCAACTGGACGGTGGATGCAGGAGCTAACAACATCGCCTGGAACAATGCCACGAACGACCCCTCCATCTTCAGCGGCACCGCCGGGGCGGTTGATCTAACCACCGGAATCACCGCGGGCAGCGTTACTTTCAACACCACCGGCTACTCCGTCACGGGCAACGTCCTCACTCTCGGTGGCGCGACTCCCACCATCAGCGTCGGCACCGGGCTGGCGGCTTCCATCAGTTCGGAAATCACCGGTGCCGTCCTCAACATCGGCACCGCCACGACAGGACTCGGCTCGCTAACACTTTCGGGGGCAAACACCCACACCGGCCTCACCAACGTGAACTTCGGCACGGTGAATGTGCAAAACTCCAGCGCCTTTGGCAGCACCACAGCGGGCACCGCCGTGACGAACGGTGCGGGCCTGAGCTTTCAAGGCGGCGTGAACGTCCTGAGTGAGACGCTCAGCATCCGGGGAGCGGGTGTCGGCAACGCCGGTGCGCTTCGGAACATTTCCGGCAACAACGGTTGGACCGGCCTGGTCACCCTGACGAACTCCCTGCGCATCACCTCCAACAGCGGCACCCTCACCCTCGGTGCGATAAGTGCCGTCGGCCGGACCATCATCATGAACGGTGCCGGAAACGTCACGGTCGAGGGAGAAATTTCCGGCGCGGGCGGTGCGGTCACGGTGGACAACGCCTTCGACACGGCCAATCCCTCCGGAACCCTCACCCTCAAGGGCGCGGACACGTTCACCGGGGTCATGACCGTCACCAACGGCACCCTCAGTCTGGAAGGAAACCGGACCGCAGCCTCCGGGGCCATCATCATTGGCAACGGTGCCGCTCAAACCGGCACGCTCAACCTGTCCATCGGCAATTTCTCCACCGGAGCCAACAACATTGTCATCGGTTCCAGCCCGGCCGTCGCGGCGGCATCAACCGGAATCGGAATTGTCAACCACACCGCCGGCACACTCTCAACCAGCGGACTGATCTTATTGGGCAATACGGGAAACAGCGACCTCGCTAACAGCGGCACCGGCACCTACCACCTCAGCGGAGGCAAGCTCTCATCCTCCAGCGACAATCTGGCAGCACTTTGCCTGGGCACCAACAGCGGCGGAACCGGCAGTTTCAACCTCAGCGCCACCGGCACGCTGGAAATGACCGGCACGGGCTTGTTGCAGATCGGCCGCTCGAGCTCGGACTCGACTTCCAGCACCGGCACCTTCTCCCAAACCGGAGGCACCGCCACCCTCGCCAACATGGCGATGGGCAATGCCAGCAATTCCAACACCACCAGCACGTTGATGCTAACAGGTGGAACATTCTTCGTTTCGACCGGTTTCACCGCCATGGCGGCGGGAACCTCCAGCACGGCATCGATCACCATCGGCGGAACTGCCGATGTGACCCTGCCGCCCTTTCCTACCCTCCGCGGCACCGGTTCCACCGCCACCCTCACCTTCGACGGTGGAATCCTCCGCCCCACCGCCGCCAGCACCGCGTATATCGGCGGACTGTCGCAAGCCACCATTCAAGACGGCGGTGCCACGCTCAACGTCGCTACCGGCAGGAACATCACCATTTCCCAGAATTTGCTCGCCGACCCCGTTTCCACGGGTGGCGGATTGACCAAGCTCGGTTTGGGCGCACTCACTCTGGCAGGTGACAACACCTACACGGGTCCCACCACCGTCACGGCTGGAAACCTGATCCTGGCCGCTTCCGGAAAAACCGCTGCTGTCAGCCCGGTCACCGTCGCCGCAGGGGCGACACTCGGCGGTTCAGGAATCGTCGCGGGAACGGTTTCGTCATCCGGCACGATCTCACCAGGAACCAACGTCGGCACCCTATCCACCGGCACCGCCAATCTCACAGGAGGAACCCTCGCCATCGAAGTAAGTGGTTCTTCCGCGGACCGGCTGCTTTCCAGCGGAGTCATCAGTCTATCTGGAGTCAGTCTGAGCGCGTCGGAAATCACTTCCGGCTCGGCGATTTCCTACGTCATCGCCCAGGGCTCCTCCATCACAGGCACTTTCGTTTCGAGCAGCCTTCCCGCCGGCTATTCCATCGAATACAAACCCACCCAGGTCATTCTTAAACTGGCACTCACAATCAAGGACTACCCAACCTGGTCCTCGGTCAGAGGCTTGGACTCCGGCAACGACGGTCTGGATATGGACCCCGACGGGGATCTAGTGAACAACCTTATGGAATACGTGCTCGGCGGTTCGCCCGTTGGCGCTGGCTCCGGAGACATGTCGATGCTGCCCTCCATAGCCTCTAATGAAACCTATCTCTTCTTCAACTTTGATCGTACGACCGTCTCCATGGACGACACCATCCAGTCCGTCTCGATCAGCAATGATCTGGTCCATTGGAATGAATTCGCCGGCATCGGAAGCGCAAGCGAGGGAGCGGTGAGCATCTCGGGAATTGGCGACGAGCAGTCGGTGAGCGTCGCGGTTCCCCACAGCCACGCGGTCGCGGGCAAGCTCTTCGCTCGTCTCGAAGTCGCCGCCGCCTTCCCCATCATCGCCGAGGAGCCCGGAATGACCGAGATTTGCAGGTATTGGGCTCCGGTGGTCTATCAGGACATCCGGGGAGGGCTGGACATCACCCGGCAACTGTATGGCGCGCGGGACACCTTCGTGGCCATGAATTTCGACGGTGACTGGGACGTCGCGAACAACTGGCACAACAGCCGCTATCAGCCGTATGAACAGGGCCAGCTCGTGGATCGGCTCACTCCGCCCCTCCGGGGAAAGGCTTATTCCGCGATGGTGGAATCCCAAGGATTCTATTTCCTCACCTACGGCTTCTACCACAGCGGACAGGATTCCTATTTCTCCGCCGCGCGGCATCAGAACGATTGGGAGACCGTCGTGCTCGTCGTCCGTAAAGACGGGACCCGCAATGGCAAACTCGAGGGAATGATGACTCAGTTCCACACGGATCAATATTCCTACCTGCCTTCCCAAATCCAGTTTTCCGAACATCGCCCCATCATCTACATCGAGCCCAATGGCGGATTGGAAGGACATGGCATCAAGGCATATTCGAATCAGAACCCGGGTTCCGATGGGGTGGTGTATATTCCCGCATCCTCCTCGGAAAACGTCACCTCCATGAATCTCGGAACCAGCGGCAACTGGAATACCGCGCCCCGCTGCCAATACAACTTGGTTCCCATCAGTGAAATGTGGGGATTGATCGGAAGGACCGCACTCAACGACCCCTACTCGGGCTGGAAAATCTACAACTACGCGCGGGATGCCAACTATCCCGATTACGAGCATGAACCTGCGGGTGGAAACCCACCATGGGATCGCGATTTCTTCGAGGACCCGTTCGCTTTTTTCGCCGCGAATTTCCCGGCCCTGCAGGCCGAACTGGCCGCCGACTCGTATCTGTTCAATCCCTACTTCAACGGCCAGAGCAGCCAGTCCGGCCCGGGCAATGCCAACGGCTTTCTGCCTGCCACCCAGTGGCAGAAGACCCAACTCGGCGGGACTTCCGGCCTCACTTGGAACCACCGGGGCGAAACCACCCTTTATCACCGGAATGTTGCCGGGACCGATGACCGGTTAACCTTCAGCCACGTCCCGGCAAGCGGGGATTTCGTGATCCAGGGCCGCATGCACAGCGTGCAGGCGATCTCCAACAGCTTTGCGGGCCTGATGATTCGCAACACCACCGCCGATACCTCGCGAATGATCAGCCTCCTGGTGGGTGCCGATCAACGGGTGCGCCTCCAATACCGGACCGCGGACGGAGGAAGCCCCAGCGCCATCGTGGATGGACCGGAGCCAGCGACCGATCAGCCGGTCTGGCTGCGGCTCGAGCGCACTGGCGGGAACCTCATTACCAGCTACTCTTATCAGGAATTCGGCGGAAGCTTCACCGTGCTGGCTGCCATTCCCATTGCCATGGACGCCCAGGTCTTCGCCGGAATGGCCATGAAATCATCCACCGCGACCTACTACTCGGCCTCCACGATGACGAACCTTGAGGTGATTCCCACGCCCTGACCGACTCCAAAAAAACCCGCCGATCAATTCCTCCATCTTTTTGGTCAAATTGTGTATTTGAATTCGCTTCGTTGCGATATTATCTCCTGCTAATCATTAAACCCATGAAATCGAAACCCACATCCTTCTCTACAAGATCGCAAATTCTCTCTTCGACCATCGCTGTGGTCTTCACGGCCTTCGGGCAGGCCTCCGCTGCAAACGTCACCTGGGACATAACTCCCGGGACGGTCGGCGCGGGCGATAGCGTCATCACCGGTGGCGCGGAAGCCTGGAACACGAGCAATGGCAACTGGACCACCGACGCCGGTGCCAACAACGTTGCCTGGAACAACGCGAACAACGACGTGGCAGTCTTCGGCGATGTCGCCGGGGCCGTGGCCCTGGGCGACCCCATCACCGCGGGCGGACTCATTTTCAACACCACCGGCTACTCGGTCACCGGAAACATTCTCACTCTCGCGGGTGCAACCACCAACATCACAGTAGCCAGCACTCAGGCTGCCTCCATCAGCTCGGAAATCGCCGGCACCATTCTCAATATCGGCACGGCCACGACAGGCACAGGCACTCTGACTCTTTCGGGAATCAACACCCACACCGGGCTCACCAACGTGAACTTCGGCACCGTGGATGTCCAAAATACCGGAGCCTTCGGCAGCACTGCCGCGGGGACCGTAGTCGCCAACCTCGCCGCCCTATACCTATCGGGAGGTATCGCTGTCGCAGGGGAAACGCTCGCCATCCGAGGAGCGGGTCCGTCCCCGGCCAATGCGGGAGCGCTTCGAAACCTTTCCGGCAACAATAGCTGGACCGGTCCCATCACGCTAAACAATTCACTCCGTGTCACCTCTGACAGCGACACGCTCACGCTCGGTGACATCAATACGGGCTCGACGCGCACATTTATCATGAATGGCTCGGGCAACGTAACGGTCAACGGCATCATCAGCAGCTCAGGCGCGGTCAGCGTCGATAATTTGAACAACGTTCTCACCCCCGGGACGCTAACACTCAACGGTGCGGATACCTACGATGGTGGCACTACCGTCACCGGAGGAGGAACCCTCACCATGGCTGGCCCTAGGACGTTGGCAACAACCGCAGGCATTGCCGTCACCCAAGGTATCATCAACATGACTGGAGCCCGAACAGCAAGCTCTGGCACCATCACCGTCGGCAATGGCAACGGACAAACGGGCACCCTCAATCTATCAAATGGCGATTTCTCCGCATCCAGCCTCACGGTAGGAACGACCGTACTGAATGCTACCACCGGCACCCCAGGGATCGGCATCGTCAACCACAGCGCCGGCATTCTGACAACCGCCGGACAACTTTTGATGGGGAACTTCAATACAAGTTCCACCGTCGGAGCGGGAACAGGGACCTATCACCTGAGCGGTGGAACTCTTAAATCGACCAACACCACTCTTGCTGCAATCTGCATCGGAACTCAAAGCGGCGGCACGGCGACCATCAACCTCAGCGGCACCGGACTCCTCGAAATGACAGGCGTAGGTGGCCTTCTTCAAATCGGCCGGTCAAGCTCCACGACCACCTTGAGCAACGGCACTTTCAACCAAACCGGAGGCACCGCCATCCTCCTGAACGTGGCGATGGGTAATGCCAACAATTCCAACACCACCAGCGTCTTGAACCTGACCGGCGGCACATTTACCGCCGCGACTGCTTTCACCGCGATGGCGGCCGGTGCCACCAGCACCGCCACGATTACCATCGGCGGAACGGCGGACGTCACACTCCCCGCATTCCCGATCGCCCGTGGTGCGGGTTCCACCGCCACCATTGCTTTCAATGGAGGCACCCTCCGTCCCGTTGCGGCCAGCCTCGCCTACATCACTGGCATGAACAGCGCCACCATCCAGGACGGGGGCGCGACGTTCAATGTCCCCACCGGCAAGGACATCGTCATTCCCCAGGCCTTGCTCACCGACCCCGGTTCGCCGGGCGGCGGACTCACCAAAGCCGGCGTCGGAATCCTCGCCCTTTCCGGAATCAACACCTACACCGGCCCCACCGCCGTGAACGAAGGGACACTGGGGCTCGATACGAGCGGAGTGATCAATTCCGCCAGCGCCGTGACCGTCGCTTCGGGAGCCACTCTCGCCGGCACCGGCACGGCGGCGGGAACACTCGCATCTTCGGGAACAATCTCCCCCGGCACGCTTGGAGTCGGCACCCTCAACACCGGAGCTGCCACCCTTTCCGCAGGTGCGCTTGCCATCGAGGTCAGTGGTGCAACTGCTGACAAATTGGTCTCCACCGGAGCGCTCAATCTTTCCGGTGCCACACTCATCGTCACCGAACTGGTTATCCCCGTTGCCCCCACCTCCTTCGTCATCGCGGAAGGAACCACCCGGATCGGCACGTT
>JBEDKU010000368.1:0-3352 GCA_041172045.1 Verrucomicrobiota bacterium
CACCGCCGCCTGGGACGACGGGTTTGTTTCATGTGGCGATTCTCTATCCGACACGCGCCGCCCTCGCGGATGCGCTGCGGCGACTGACGCAGGCCGGAATCCCGCTCGACGGCGCGGCCGACCACGGCGTGAGCGAGGCGCTCTATCTGCGCGATCCCGACCAGAACGGAGTGGAACTCTACTGGGACCGCCCGCGCGAGGAGTGGCCGGTGAGCGCGGCGGGTGATTTGGAAATGTTCACCCGCGCGCTGGACCTGGGGAATTTACTCAAGGAGTAACTCAGCGGCCCATCCAACCACCATCAACGACGAGGATCTCGCCGTGGACGTAGCGGGAGGCCTCGCTGGCGAGGAAGACGATCGGGCCTTTGAAGTCGTCAGGATCGCCCCAGCGGCCGGCCGGGATGCGGGCGAGGATTTGCGTGCTGCGGACGGGATCGTCGCGCAAAGCCTCGGTGTTGTCGGTGGAAATATAACCGGGAGCGATGGCGTTGACGTTCACGCCCTTGCCCGCCCACTCGTTAGAGAGTGCTTTTGTGAGCTGCCCGATGCCGCCCTTCGACGCGGCGTAACCGGGGACGGTGACGCCGCCTTGGAACGTGAGCAGCGAGGCGGTGAAGATGATTTTCCCGCTGCCGCGCTCGATCATTTTCGCGCCGATCGCGCGGCTGAGCAGGAACTGGGCGTTGAGGTTCACGTCGATGACTTCGAACCAGAAATCGTCGCTGTGCTCGGCGGCGGGCGCGCGCTTGATGGTGCCGGCGTTGTTGACGAGGATGTCCGGCACACCTTGCTCGGCCATGACCTGGGCGGCGAAGGCCTTGACGGCTTCGCGGTCGGAGAAATCACACTGATAGCTGGTGAACTTGCGGCCGAGCGCGGTGACGGCTTTTTCAATGGCGCTGCCCGGCTCCAGGCTGGCGCTGACGCCGATGATGTCAGCACCCGCTTCGGCGAGGCCTTCCGCCATGGCGAAGCCGATGCCGCGCTTGCAACCGGTGACGAGGGCGGTTTTTCCGGTGAGGTCGAAGGATTTCATGATTAGCGGAGTTCGGCGATTTCGACGCGGTCCATGTCGGTGAAAGCCTGGTTTTCACCGCCCATCGCCCAGCAGAAGCGGTAGCTGGCGGTGCCGCAGCCGCAATGAATGGACCACGGCGGGGAAAGCACGACCTGGCGGTCGGCGACCCACAGCGGGCGGGTTTCCTGCGGCTCGCCCATCATGTGGAGCACGCGGTGCGCGGTGGGCACGTCGAAATAACAATAAACCTCGCTGCGGCGGTCATGGGTGTGGCAGGGCATGGTGTTCCAGATGCTGCCGGGCTGGAACTCGGTGAAGCCCATGACGAGCTGGCAGCTCTTGATGCCGTTTTCGTGGACGTATTGGAAAATGGTGCGCTCGTTGGCCTCGTCGCGGGAACCGAGCTCCACGCGGTTCGCATCGGCGCGGGTGGCCTTGACGGTCGGGTGGGTGGCGTGGGCCGGATAGCTGACGAGATAGAAAACGGCGGGCGACTCGGCGGTGGCGCTGGCGAAGCTGATTTCCCGGCTGCCGCGGCCGATGTAAAGGCAGTCGTGTTTGCCGATCTCGTAGGCGGTGCCATCGACGGTGACGGTGCCGGCGTCGCCGAAATTGAGGATGCCGAGCTCGCGGCGCTGGCAGAAGAAGTCGGCCTTGAGGGCGTCGTCGTTGCCGAGTTCAAGGGCGGCGGTGGTGGGGATGGCGCTGCCGACGACGGCGCGGTCGAGGTCGGTGTAAACGAGGCAGACTTCGTCGGTGATGAAAAGTTCATCGAGGAGAAAGGAGGCGCGCATTTCTTCGGTATCGAGGATTGCCGCTTCGCGGGGTGATGGCATCAGTCGTGTTTCCATAATGATTTCTAGTTTGAAGAGAATGATTCCACCGACCCAAAACGATACGAAACTTGCCCGTATTTGTGATTTCAGCGACCCGGCGGGCCGTTATTCTTCACCAGTCACGTTCAGTGGCAACCGGAATCTGAGTTTCCCCGTTTAGCAGATATTTCAAATCCCCATGCACCCATCCACCGCATCCCGTCGTTTCACTTTTGGAAAACTCGCCCTGATTTTTCTGGCAACCGTGTGTCCTCTGGCCGCAGCCGACCCGAAACCGGCCGAAATCCTCAAGGACATGAAGCGGGTGGCGGATTGGCAGATCGCGAATCCCTCGAAGCACAAGATCCACGACTGGACGCAGGCACCGTTCTTCTTAGGGCTTTCGGCGCTCCACCAGGTTTCCGGCGACGCGAGCTACCTGGAGGCGCTCGATTCCTTCGGCAAGCAGCTTGCCTACGGGCCCGGCCCCCGGGTGACGCACGCGGACGACCACGCGGTGCTCCAGGCATGGCTGGAAATGTACCGACTCGACAAGGACAAGGCGAAGATGGAGCCGAGCGTCGCGCATTTTGACAAGGTCATGGCCGCGCTCGCCAACGAGACTCCGAAGTCGGTCTCCGGCGGATCCTTCACCTGGTGCTGGTGCGACGCGCTCTTCATGTCGCCCGCCGTGTGGGCCCACCTTTCCAAGATCACCAGCGATCCGAAATTCTTCGAGTGGGCGGACAAGGAATGGTGGACCACCACCGACGTGCTCTACGATCCGACCCATCACCTCTACTACCGGGACAACAACTTCTTCACCAAGCGCACGCCCAGCGGGAAAAAAGTCTTCTGGTCGCGCGGCAACGGCTGGGTCGCCGGCGGACTGATCCACGTGCTCGACTACCTCCCGGCGGAGCACCCGTCGCGGGTGAAATACCTCGGGCTCTATCACGACATGATGTATGCGTTGCTCAAGCTCCAGAACCCCGACGGGCTGTGGCGCAGCAGCTTGCTGGATCCGGAAGGTCCGATGGGCGAATCGTCCGGCTCCTCCTTCTTCGTCGATGCCATGGCCTGGGGCATCAATCGCGGCCTGCTCCCCACCGCCACCTTCCGCCCGGCGGTGATCAAGGGCTATCAGGCGCTTGCCAAAAACATCCAGCCCAACGGCATGCTCGGATTCGTCCAGAAAATCGGCGACGCCCCCGACAAACAAGACACCACCGCGGAATCCACCGAAGTTTATGGCTCCGGCGCGTTTCTGCTCGCCGGCGCCGAAGTGATCCGCCTGCTCGATCCCACGAAGCGCCGCACCGACCTCGCCACCTTCAAGGGTGTGAAATTGCCGGAAGTCTTCATGCCCGCCAAGCCGCGCGCGTTCGCCCGTTTTGTTCCCGAGCGCTCCGATGATTTCGCTTGGGAAAACGACCTCGTCGCCTTCCGCACCTACGGCCCGGCGCTGCGTCCCGGCCCGGAGAACAGCGGCATCGACTGCTGGTTCAAGCGTGTCC
>JBEDKU010000369.1:0-2864 GCA_041172045.1 Verrucomicrobiota bacterium
GCCTTGGGGGCGGGGGCATTTTCAACCAACGCCGGCGAGCGGGCGAGTGGCACCTTGTGCGAGCGCACGGACAGGATGGTCGCGGTGACGGCCAGAAAAAGGACAAGAATAAGCGGCGTAGCCTTCTGCATGGGGGAAAGGTGGTTGAGACGACGCCTGCTTGGCAACGCTGAAAACCGCCGATCCGGATCTCCGGAAACCCGAATTCAGGAAAGTTTGAGAAAACGAGGTTGCAATCCCCCGCGCGACATGGTGTTTTTCCGCCCGAGCAATCGATGATGTGCGCGCGTGGCGGAATTGGTAGACGCGCTAGATTCAGGTTCTAGTGGGGGCAACCCTGTTCAGGTTCGAGTCCTGTCGCGCGCACCATGTTGATTGTCAGTGAATTAGGGAGCCGGAGAGGTTCCCTTTTTGGTATTAAAAATGTGACTTCTGGCCATTTTCTGGCCACTTTTTTAGAATCACCGTCCGGAAAGGAGTGGCCGAAGCTGTGTTTGGGAGCTGCTGGAATTCTGGTTTGGGATCCGTCGGTGCCGCAGCCGGCCAGTCGCGAATCGCCCGACCTTGCCGACTGGGGAAAATTCCGTCTATCCTACGTTCTTAGGATGGGCGGAGGGATCCGGAATGAGTTTAATCAGATAACGCCCGAATTAATCCGCGAATTCCGCAGTCTGGTGCTTATGCTTGTTGAAAGGCCTCAAAGTCAGGAAAATTTCGCCACCGCATGTCCCCGCTCCCATGAAAACCGATCCCGAAGAGCTGAACCGGGAGTTCCTTGCCCGGATGCTGCCAAGTCAGCAAGCCATCCGGCGGTTCATTTTCAGCATCCATCCGCGTGCCGGGGATGTGGACGACATCATGCAGGACACGGCGCTGAGCCTGTGGGACAAGTTTGAAACCTTCGACGCCACCCGCGAGTTTCTCCCGTGGGCTTTCCGGCTCGCGTATTTCGAAGTCCTGCGCTTCAGGAAAAAATGCAGTCGGGATCGGCTGGTGTTTTCTAACGAATTAATTGAAATCCTGGCCGAGGAAGTGTCCGAGTTGGGCTATGGCGAAAATCTGAAACAAGCGCTCGACGGGTGTCTCGGGCGTTTGGCTCCCCGTCAGCGGGAGGTTGTGAATGCCCGCTACGTTAGCGGTGATTCCATCGCCGACCTTGCGAAAACCCGCAACGAATCGCCCCACCGGCTCTACCGGGATCTCGAGAAGTCCCGCACGCTGCTCGCCCTCTGTGTCCGCAGTAAACTGGCCGGCGAGGGGAGTGCTCTTTCCATCTGATTCCACCCATGCCCGTCAAGCCACCATCACCGCGCCTCAGCCATCTTCTTTCGAGGTTGACGGATGAATTGTTGGATCCCGCGGAGGCGGAGGAACTCGATGAAATCTTGCGCCGTGACCCGGCCTCCCGCGACCACTATAGATCACACGCTGCGGTCCACATGGAATTGCCGGAAGTCTTGGCGGAGCAGGACGGCCTTCCTGTCAGACCGCCCCGTCGCTGGAACTATCGGTGGATCTTGCCGGTGGCCGCACTTGCTCTGGTCACTGCGGGAGGCCTCTCGTGGTGGCGGGCATACAGTCGCGGGTCGTCCCCCGGGAAGATCAGGGATGCCTCCGGAGAAACCGTGCTTGGCGTGGTGTCGCTGGCCAATGACGTCCGCTGGAGTCTGTCATCGCCTGCCAATCCGGGCCAGCAGTTGATCCGTGGCACGCTGAAGTTGTTTTCCGGCGAGCTTACGGTGACCATGGGCAACGGCCGCCTGATCAGCCTGCGCGGCCCGGCCGAAATGGAGATGACCAGCGAGAACGAGGGTTCACTGCACAGCGGCCAGGCCGCGTTTCTGATGACACGCCAGCAGCAACGACGGCCCTACATCGTCTATGTGCCCAATGGCGCGGTGGTTGATCAGGGCACGGAGTTTTCAGTCAACGTCGCCGCCGACGGGCTCGCCACCGATGTGCATGTTTTCGAGGGCGCGGCCACCGCTTCCACCCTCGGGAGATCAGGCGGCTCGTCCGAGGAAACCCGCTTGGGGCCTGACGACTCTATCCGCATCACGACGAAACTCGACCGGTCGCCGGTAACGGTGGATGCGTTCCTGCGTGTCATCCAAACCGTTCCGCGGAAGAACTCCACCGGAAACGCCGCCTATGCCAAGGCGGTCATGAGCTCCAGCCCCGCCGCCTACTGGCGCTTCGAACGCTTGAATTCCGAACGCCAGGTGCCGGACGAGACCGGCGGGCAGGGCCTTCAGCTTTATGAAAACGCAAGGCTCGATGGCAGCGACAATCAAAGCTATCTCGCGGTCAACGACAATGATGCCAAAGGCTTTGCCTCCACCCGCGTGGGTATTCCCGGCTTGAATGCGGCGGGCGGGCGGACCATCGAATGTTTGTTCTATTCGACGCGTGAGAGATATTGCACCATCATGGCGTTTGAGTTGGAGGGTCCCGCGGCCCCGGGTATTAGAATTCCATATATGACCAAACATGCGCCGCAGTCGTTTCTCCTCGAACGCACCCGGCTCAAGGGGGAATTCATGGGTCTCATCCATCCCGATTATTCCGTGCGGGCCATGTTTCGTTCGCCAGCCGGTTTCGTGGACGGCACCAACACGTATTCCCGGGAATCCCATCTGCTCTATCAATGGGTCCATGTCGCCGTCAGCTATGATGACACCGCGATCCGGCTCTACATCAACGGCGAATTGTCAGGCGAAAAAAAAGTGGCGCTCGTCTTCGACGACTCGCAACTGCGCCCCATTGTCGGCCGCCTTCAATCCAGTCCTCAGGGCGAGCAACGACAGTGGATCGGTGCCATCGACGAGTTGGCGCTCTACCGCCGGGCCTTGTCTCCCCAGGAG
>JBEDKU010000370.1:0-4488 GCA_041172045.1 Verrucomicrobiota bacterium
CAGTAAACCGAAAAACAAGATGAAAACGAACCTAATCAAACTATGGCAACTCGGAGGTATCGCAGCCGCCGCTCTGTCGATCGCGTCAGCCGACAACTTGCCGGCCAATGTCCCTTGGGGCAAAGTCGTGAACAATCAGAGCGTAATGCCCGGCACCGATGCGAAACCGTTCAACAGCTATAATCAGCCGTCCTTGAATACGGCTGGCTATGTGGTCTTCCGGGCGCGTGCCAAGGGACCGCAACCGATGAGCGGGATCTATTCAAGAAACATGCTGTCGCCGGGTGAAACGACCCGGATTGCCGATCGAACGACCGCGGTTCCCGCCCCCAACAACCTGGCTGCGGAATTCAACGAGTTCCCCTCGATTCCCCGCATCTCGATGACGTCGCAAACCATGGCCACGCGAGGAACCTCAAAACCCACCTGGGTCTATCAGGTGAATGGTGAGGATACGAGGGTGGGCACCACCGGGATCTTCCTCAATCCGGGCGGAGATCTAATCACAGGCGTCGGCTTGCTGGGAACGGTGCCGGTGCCGGAAACTCCGGTTCCTGGGAAGAATTACTTCCCTTACATGGCGGTCCCTGGCGTGAGTCCGGCAACCCGCTTTGATGTTTTCCCCGGCTCCCCGGCCGTGGCCGGTGGTGATTTGATCGTCTTCAAGGGGAACTACACCGTGGCGGGAGAAGGAAAGACCGGCGTGTTTTTCCGGGATCCGGTCAGTGGGGGCGGAGTCTTGCCCGTGCAATTGATCGCCAACAGCAATACGGTGATTCCGAATCTTCCAACAGGTGTCGCCGGAGTGCCCTTCGGTTCGACCGCTCCCCCGAGTGCGGCCGCGGGTCTGGCGGTATTCGCCGGATTTGATAATGAGGATTCACCGACTTACGGCGGGATTTATCTCGCACCGTTGATTCCCAACCCCACCCTGACCACGTTGGTCGGCATCGGCGATTCAGTTCCGGGTGAAATCAACGCCACCTTCAACCGGTTTGGCGAAGCCTTGTCCTTCGACGGTCGTTATGTCGCGTTCTGGGGAGCTTGGGGTGAGGAGCCGGTCACCCTGTGGTTGGATTGTCCGACGGATGGAAATGAGGACATGCTCGCCTATTGCAGGGAATTTTACGGCGACAACTTTCCAGTCACTGTGCCGGCGAACCAAGGCATCTTTGTGGCCGATACGAAGACCGGTGTTGTCCATCGTGTCGCCCGCACCGGCGGAGATTTCGCCGACTTCGTCTATTGGAACTTCTCGGGCAAGCCTCCGGGTGTGGGAGGAAGTGACGAGGGGGATGACGGCGAGCCTCCCCGGTGGCGTTCGACTTCCTTCGTTGCTGTCGCTGGTGGGCCCGATAACACCTTTATGGTGGCATTCAAGGCGCGGTCAGGCGTGGTCGATCCCGTGGAGCACACTTACCTCAGTCCGGTGGATGGTATCTATCTGGCTGACACTTCATCGGTTGCCACTCTTCTGGATACCACCATGGACGGCCAGTTGCTGGACCCGGCCGCACCTGCGGGATCGAAAATATCGACTCTGGGAATCGAACGCGAATCGTTCCGCGGTTCATGGCTCGCCATCACGGCGGGCATGGTCGAGTCGGTTTCCGAAGCAAGCATGGCGGGCATCTACGTGAGTAAAATGTATAACTCGATTCCATTGTCGGGAATTCGTCAGGGGGAATACGAGGTTGCGCCGGATTCAACGGAGGCAAAGAAGTCACAAAGCACGAGTATCGATGTGAAGAAAAAAGGTGAATTCTCAGGCAAGCTCGTCATTGACGGGACGAAATATGAACTGCGTGGCACGTTCAACAAGTCCGGAGAGGCCAGACAGTCGATACGCACCAAAAGTGGACGTGTGCTTGTGAGGATAGTCGCTGCTAAAGTCAGCGGGGTCCGGGTGCTTGATGTCACCGCCACAGGCGGGGGGGTGAACTATAACAAACTGGCCGTTTACGACGACTGATCTACCAAAAAAGCTCCCGTCGGCGTCCCAATGCCGGGACACTGACGGTGAGTTTGCTCAGTTAGGCGGCGCCTTCCAGATCAGCCGCACCGCGTCGAGCCGGACGCGGGCGTGGGTGATGACGGTGGTGAGCTCGGCCTCGCGCTCCACCAGCGCGGTGATTTCCTCGGGCTTGATGTGGTCGTTCACCTCGGCGAGGTCGCGCAGCCGGGCGATTTCCGCAGCGAGTTCGGCGTGCATCAGGGCCAGCGCTTCGTCGATGACGGCGTGGCTTTTCGCCGCGCCGAGCGCGCGTGTCTGCTCCAACATGGCGGGCAGGAATTTCCGCTTCACCGCTTCATTTCGCATGAGACTGGCCGGGTCGCCTTTTCTCAAAACCGGCTTCGCGAAAGCGGCGCTGTCCGTGTGATCGCCGCCCTTGTGATCGACCAAGATGCGCAGCGGCGTCTGCGGCAGGAACCGCTCGACGTGCAGGCGCGCCGGGGCCACGCACTCGACGACGATCCACGCCTCCAATAGAATCACCTTCTCCCCGGCGGCGTCCCACACGCCGAAGGTCGCGTTTCCCGCTTCCGAGCCGAGCATCAGATCGAGCGCGCCGCGCACCATCGGGTGGTCCCACGTGAGAAACGCCTCCTGCTCCCGCTCCAGCGCGCGCTGGCGGTCCAGCGTGACGCTCATGCCATCGGGCGGCAGCGAGGGGAAGGCGTCCGATTTCAAATTTCCCGGCAGTAGGAAATAGCGCCGCCTTCCCAGCTCCTCGATGTGCAGCCCGGAGAACTCGAACAAGCGCATCAGGAAATCCTCGAAGCCAGCATCCTCGTCCCACTCGCGGATTTTTTTCACCAGCCACGCCGACCGCTCCGGCCGGTGCGAACTCCGCTCGAGCAAGCGGTCCTGCCCGCGCGCGAGGCGCTCGGAAATCCGCTTCCGGCATGCGTGGGTTTTTTCAATCAGCTCCTCGATGCCCTCGCGCTCGCCGATGGCCTCCTCCACATCGAAGCGCAGTTCGCGCTGGATCTCCGCCGCGCCCGGCGGGCTGGCCCGGAAGGCGTCGAGTCCTTCTTCCAGCCAGCGCATGCGGATTTCCTCCTCCGTTCCAGGCACATACGGGACATGCACCTGGATCGTGCCCTTCTGACCGATCCGGTCGAGCCGTCCGATCCTCTGCTCCAACAGATCCACGTCTTCCGGCAGATCGTAAAGCACCAGATGTCTAGCAAACTGGAAGTTCCGTCCCTCGCTGCCGATCTCCGAACAGACGAGGATCTGCGCGCCGTCCTTCTCCGCGAAAAACGCCGCGTTCCGGTCGCGCTGAAGCAGCGTGAGGTCTTCGTGAAACAAGGCGCCCTTCACTCCGGTCGCGTGATGAAGGTCTTCCAACACCTCCTCCGCCAGCTCGCGCGTCTTGGTGATGACCAGAATTTTCTCCTCACCCAGTTGTTCTAGCAAGCCGATCAACCACTTCACCTTGTCCTCCACCGCGACGATCCGTGGCTCGCGCAACGGGAAGCCGCCGAGCTTGGCCCGCGTGTTCCGGAACATCACCCGGCCGACGCCGAAGCCATCGAGCAGATCGGAAATCAGCCGCTCCCGCGCGTCCGGTTTTCCCGCGATCAGATCCGCCACCCGTTGTTCGAGCCGGTGACGACCGGCGACAAATTTTTCCAACCGTGCATCCGCCGCCGCGCCCGCGGCCAGAGACTCCACGATGTCGGCCACCTCCTCATAATGCAGCGTCTCCTCCCGATACTGTTGGAGATCCGCGTAGCGGTCCGGATCGAGCAGTTGCAACCGCGCGAAATGGCCTTCCGGCCCGAGTTGCTGCGGCGTCGCCGTGAGCAGCAGCAAGCTTTCCGTGGTTTCCGCCAGGCCGCGCACCACTTCATACGCCGGTCCGGCGGCTTCCGGCGACCACTCCAGATGATGCGCCTCATCCACCACCAACACGTCCCAACCGGCTTCCAGCACCTGGGCGGCGCGCTGCTCGTTTCCGGCGAGAAAATCCACGGCGGCGAGCACCCACTGGCTGTCGAGAAACGGATTGCAGCCGGGATCACCATACTCGATCGCCTCGCAGCGCTCCTCGTCGTAAAGGCCGAAGGATAACTGGAAGCGCCGTAGCAGCTCCACGAACCACTGGTGCACCAGCGGCTCCGGCACCAGGATCAGCACCCGCTCGGCACGGCCCGTTAGGATCAGCCGGTGCAGGATCAAACACGCCTCGATGGTCTTCCCCAGCCCCACCTGATCCGCTAACAAGACCCGCGGCTGCGGGCGGTTCGCCACCTCGTCCGCGATGAAGAGCTGATGAGGAATCAGATCCATCCGCGCGCCCGCCAGGCCGCGGACAGGCGAGCGGCGCATCTCCGCCCGACGGCGGAGGGCTTCGCCGCGCAGATCGAAATCGCCGTGCTCGTCGAGTTTCCCGCCGAAGAGCCGTTCCTCCGGTTTGCTGAAGCTGATGGAGTCGGACAAACCGGATTCGAGCACCTCGCCCGCGTCGGTTTCATAGA
>JBEDKU010000371.1:0-2882 GCA_041172045.1 Verrucomicrobiota bacterium
GAAATCAACGGTCTGAACAATTTCCCGGACGGCGTCTCCATCGATCCGACCACCAAGCGTGGTTACTTCGGTCCCAGCAGTTCACCCGGCGAAGGATCCTCGTTTGTGAACATGCTGCACGTGCCGCTGGCGCCGGCGGCGTCGCTGGGGGATCTGGTGCATGCCAACATGGCGAGTAGCGCGCTGCTGCCGCGCGTGGTCCATCCCTTCGGAAACTCCCGCGCGCATCCCCTGATTCCCGCCGGCCAGGTGGCCACCGCGTCCACGCCGCCGCTGCTGGACCACTCCTATCTATTGAATGACTCGCTGTGGGATTCCTACTACTTTTCCACGCTTGCCAGCTACACGTCCGGCACCGGCGGCGGCGTCATGCCGTCCACCACTCCTCTCAAGGAAGTTCTCGCCGGAGTTTTCGGTGGTACCAAGCCCGCCCTCAACAGCCGCATGGTGTCGGCGGTCGCCTCGGGTGACCCCGCGGAACTCGCCACCAAGGTCGCCGCGCTCTCCGACTTCAACCGCTCCCGGCAACTCTCGAAATACGTCGCGGTGAACGGCCCTTTCAACGTGAACTCCACCTCGGTCGATGCCTGGCGGGCGGTGCTTTCCTCGCTGCGGGACCGCACCGTCAACGGCCTGGAACTCACCGGAGCCACCGGGCTAACGGTGGGGCAGAAGGCCTACGCGAACGCGGACTCCACGCCGTTCGTCCGCGCCGGCAAGCCGCTCTCCAGTTCGACTCCGCCGCTTGGCCTGACCTGGGCCGGCTACCGTGCGCTTTCAGACGCGCAGATCACGGATCTGGCGCAGAAGATCGTCGCGGAAATCAAGTTGCGCGGCGTCGAGGACAGCGCTCCCTCGCTCTCCCTCGGCGAGTTCGTGAACCGTCGCCCGGGTGCCGCCACGCACCGGCTCGCGGGGCTGTTGCAGACCGCCATTGATAAGACCACCATCAACGACGCCGCGAAATCCGCCGACCAGTCCAAGACCCTCACTGCCGCATCCATCAGCCCCAAGCGCATCAAGGGCGTGGCGACCGAGGAGGTCCTCAACGGGGAGAGCGTCGAGGGCGCGCCCACCATGCTGACCCAGGGCGACCTGATGGCCGCGCTCGCGCCCGTCGCCACTGTCCGCGGGGACACCTTCAAGATCCGCTGCTACGGCGAGGCCACGGGGACTAATGGCACCACCGTCGTCGCCCGCGCCTGGTGCGAGGCCGTCGTCCAGCGCACCCCGGAATTCGTTGATCCCACGGACCCGCCGGAGACCGCCATCAACTCGCTCACCAAGGACGCCAACAAAAGCTTTGGCCGCCGCTTCGACATCGTTTCCTTCCGCTGGCTCAGCGAAAAGGAGATCTAACTCCAAATTCAACCGTTCCCATACCATCCACCATGATCCGCCATTTCATACCCTTCACCGTCGTCCTCTGGGTCGCCGCCATCCCGCTCGCAGCCCAGGAGGCGCCGCTCGTCAAGGCGGAGATCCGGATGCTGGCGTTCACTCCGGATTTGAAGCAAAAAGAGGTTTACGCTCAGGATCCGGCGGCTGCCGCGACCGCGGCGTCCGTGCGCGCGCCGGTCAAATCCTATCTGAACCACGAGTTCTCCACGGTCATGCTCAAGGGCCGGAAAATCGTCTTCACCACCAAGCCGGACCGCGCCTCGCTCACCCGCGACGGCGAATGCATCGGCGAGGCGACCCTTCCGGACGGGGCGAACTCCGTGATCCTGATGTTCCTGCCCGGCAAGCCCGGTGCCAAGGCGCGCTGCCAGGTGATGGCCATCCCCGACTCCAAGCGGGCGTTCCCGGCGGGTTCCTATCACGCCACCAACCTCAGCCCGCTGCCGGTCCGGGTGATGCTGGAGCAGAAGGTCTATGATTTCAAACCCGGCCAGGTCTCCCTGATCGAGAACCCGCCCACCGGCGAGGGCCAGCAATCCGCCATGCGCACCTTCGTCTTCAAGGACGACGCGTGGAAGCAGGTGGCCGCCGGCTTCTGGCCGCACCCCGGCGACGCGCGTGGCTTGCTGGTCCTGTTTCAAAACTCCGCGTCGGGTGCCGTCCAGCTCCGCGGTTTTGACGACATCGCCCCGCGCGCCCCGCTGCCGGAGCAGGCGCAGGTGAATTGACGTTGCCGGGAAACATCGCAGGAAGTCTTTTCCCGCGTCTCGCCGGTGTGCCCCCCAAGCGTTCCACCCCGCCGGACGTCGCGCCGTATTGCTGCACCAAGTGGGGAGTAGGCTCCTCCCCTACGGCCTCGCCAACTAGGGCGGAGAAGGCCATCCCTTTTCTCGAAAAACTCGGCCTCCGCGACAACGGCAAGGCCGTTGCGAAGCCACACGGATGAAATCGTCCGATTTGGGCCTTGGCCGACGGAGAAGAGAGTGCCCGATTTTGGTTTGTTGGGATCGCCGCCGTCGATTCGAACCTGATCCCGTTGGTGATTCGCTCATCGAATCGGTTTTACCGCGATGCGGACTCGCGAGACCGGTCATCCGGCAACCCGTTAATCTTTTCGAAACCATGGTGCATATTTTGCGGGAAATTTGTTTCTTGGTTTTTGTTTTCAAGTGTTGAAATGTCTATAATTCATTCATATTAAACGACTTGTGGTAAATGTGAATGATTAGGCACACAACGTGCGATTCTGGCACCGGGTGTCATTCATCCACGGCGGATTCTTTTGGTCCGTCCGATTGGGCCAATTGAAACGCCTCGTAGTCTGTACAAGCTCCCGGGGTCGCCGATAAGAATCAAACTTCAAACATTGTGAAATCCACCAGCCCTCAAAAACTGGATGCCGCGCCGGACAACATCGTCTTCTTTCCGAGACAACTCTGCCGCAAAGTCGGGGGTGATCGCAAATTGACCGCGCGGGTTCC
>JBEDKU010000372.1:0-10336 GCA_041172045.1 Verrucomicrobiota bacterium
AAAGCATTCAGGCCGAAATACCGCCACTTCCCCCCGGAGTTGGCAGATTTCGGCCTGATAAGGTTAGGGACCTATTAGCACAACAAGATCTCCGGAGGACGGAAGCCCCCCGGCATCCGTCCTCCGGTTTCAATGAACACAAACCTACTTGGAAAGAAAGGAATACGGGCGGACCGGCCCGCCCCCCGGCAGGCAACAGTCTTTCCGTTTTGCGGCGAACGGCTCCGGGCGATGCGGATCGAGCGGAGAGTGTCGTCAGGCCCCCCGGCCTGATTTGGCTCCATCAACGCGATCCATTCGGTTTCCCGGGACTTGGTTTCACCAAGTGGCGACACGCGTGCCAGCGGTGCCGATCCCTCCCGCGCTCCCCCCGGAGCTTGGATTGGGGTTGTTTCGGCGTTGTTGGCGATGCTTGTCATCCCTACTCCAATCGCAGTTGAAATTAACGATTTCCAAATTTTGTGAAAAAATTTACATTTCAGGCCGACAGAGTTTTTCCATCCTGATCCCGCATGCGTTTCCCGTTGCATTTCTCCCGCGTTCTCGCAGCGGTCGCCGCCCTGGCCTGGACACCGGGGTTCGCCCTCGATCTCTCGCAATTAGACACCGCGGAGACGGAGCTGGAGTCGTTGGTCGCCGACTGGCAGGCCGAGTGGAAACAAAATGCCAGCCCCGCCAGCGCACGGGAACTCGCCGCCAGCCTGCAAGCACTCGGCATGGTCGAGCGGCAGGCCGGAAAGCCGGACGAAGCACTCGGGCACCTCACCGCCGCCTGTGATTTGATGGACGCTCGCGCGCCGGAAATGCTGGCCGATGCCCGCGAGGCGAAAGCGCTGACTCTGCAGGACCTCGGGCGGCTCGGGGACGCGGAATATCTTCTCCGTCAGGTGCTCACCAGCCGCGAGGAAGCTCCGGCCGGCCCGAAACTCGCCGCCACCTTCGACCACCTCGCCCTCAATCTCCTCTATCAAGGCCGCTATCCGGAAGTCGCGCCGCTGCTCGATCAAGCCGATGCCGCCACCGCCGCGGAGGATCTCGGCTTCCGCGCGCGGCTGGCGGCGCACCGTGGGCGTCTCTATCACACGCTTGGCAGTCATGCCCGTGCCGCCGCCGTTTTCCAACAGGCCCTGGCCATTCCCTTTCAAGACCCGGAGCTGCGTCTTTCCCTAAACAGCCAGCTCGCCCTCACCCAGCTGCGGCTCGGAAAGACCGCGGTGGCCCGCGCGGGATCGGAAGCCGCGGCCGCCGAGGCCCGCCGCCTTTTCACCACCAACCGGATTCGCGCCGTTCCTTATGTGACCAACCTGGGGGCCATCGCCCTCACCCAGAACGAGCCCGTCATCGCGAAATCCTCCTTTCAAGAAGCGCTGCACATGCTTGAAGCGACTCTCGGCCCGGACCATCCCGGCCTGATCGGCCCGTTGAACAATCTGGGCGTCGCCGAGCAGGCTCTCGGCGACTATCCGGCCGCCCGCTTCCATCTCGAACGCGCGGCCGCCCTCCAAGCCAAGCACCTTCCCGCCACCCATCTCCGCGTCGCGGAAACGGAGCGCAACCTCGCCCGCAACTCACTGCTCTCCGCCTCGCCCGACGCGCGGGACCACATCGTCCGCGCCACCCGGATCGGTCTGGATCTGCTCGACCGCCTGATCCGCGAGGGCAGCGAGAACGAGCGTCTCAATTTCCTCGAACGCTTCGATCTCGTCTCGCTGCCCTGCGCCACCGGCGATGCCGAGCTCATCGCCGACGTTCTCATCGCCACCAAGGCCCGCCTGCTGGATGCCATGCTCGCGGATTCCACGCCTGCCTCCCGGCCGACGTGGCGTGACGTCCAAGCCGCGCTGCCACCCGGCTCCGCCCTCGTCGACACCTGCCGTTTCACCACCACCTCCACCACACCGGATAAACGCTATGGTGCGATCGTCATTCTCCCTACCGGCCCGCCGAAATGGGTTCCACTGGGCACCGACGAAAGCCTGGAGCACTGGCTGGGGGCTTTTCACGAGCGCATTCGCTGGCGTTCCGGGGCGTCATCCGGAAACCCCGGAACGCCGCCGCCCTTGAAAATCCGGGGCATCCTCCGCGCCTTGGAGCGTGAGTTCTGGGATCCAATCAAGCTCCCCCCCGGGACGGAACATATCGCCTTTTCCCCCGACAGCCGCCTCCATTTCCTGCCCATGTCAGCCCTGCTGGATCGGGAAAACCGCCCGCTCAGCGCCCGCCATCTCCAGGTTACCACCGTCACCAGCGCCCGCGATCTCATCAATCAGCCCCCCGCGATCTCACTCTCTGGAAATCCCTGGAGCATCCTCACCGTCTCCGATTTTCCAAAACCCGTAGACAGAAATAGCGACGATCCGCTTCTCAAACTCCTCGCCGACCTCAAACCCATGCCCGGCACCCGGATCGAGGCCGACAAACTCCGCTCCCTCGCGCCCGCCGGATCCCGATTCCTCAGCGGCCCTCAGGCAAACGAATCCACCCTCCGCCAGCTCACGGGGTCGCCCGCGGTGCTTCATCTCGGCTGCCACGCCTTTTTCCTTCAGAATCAGGATGCCCCGCCCGGAATGCCCATCGACTTCGACGAACACTCGGATCTCCTCTTCGCCGGCGGACTCGTTCTCTACCGCGGCACGGAACGCCGCCTCGACAGCCCGCGTCTGGCAGACAACGACGATTTGTTGTTCCCCACGGAAATCGCCCGGCTTCCGCTCCGCGATACCCGGTTGGTCACCCTTTCCTCCTGCGAGTCCGGCGCCGGCACGCCGGTTTCCGGAGAAGGGCTGCTGGGTCTCCGCCGGGCCTTTTCCCTAGCCGGCGCACGCGAGATTGTCGTCGCCCTCTGGCCCGTCTCCGATGAATCGACTCCGGGATTCATGGAGCGGTTCTACCAGCTCGCGCTCCGCTCCGACCGCCCGGCGCAGTCGCTGTGGCAGGCCCAGGGCGAATTCCTCTCCGCCGCCACCACCGATGAGGATTTCGAGCTCGCCGTCCTCCGCTACGCCCCCTTCGTTCTCAGTCAGAACTCGCCTCTCACCATCGGCCCGGCGATCGCCATTTCCCATCCGCCGACCGAATCCAAAAAAACCTGGCTCGGTGTCCTTGCGGCGCTCCCGCTTCTCCTGTTCCTCATCAGCCGCATTGTGGCGAAAAAGCAGGAAATGTTAAAACACCCCTGAGTCGCCTTAATTTAAGACACGGCCGAATATTCGTTACTCCGAAGCGATGCCGTTCCAATTCCAGCTAAGCGATTTAAAGAAATCCCGACCGTGAAATGCGGTTTGGCTCCGGGCTCGGGCGTTCCAACTTTTGAAAAAGTCCTCGCTCGCCCAATGGCTAACCCACTCATCCTGAGTAATGAATGGCAATTTTTGAACGATTTTCAGAGTTGTCTGTCTGAATTTGTGACACTCGATAGGTGCCGGTTCAGCAAAACCATCGGCGATTGCCTAACGATCACCCGGATTCGCAACACCTCATAAATGAATGATTCATGAAATTTCCAGCAAATTTTACTGCGCGATCGCGTAGGGTGGGTAGGGTCCCGGTGTGTCATTTTCCTTAAAAATGAAACTCCTAACCACGAGGTTCCTGGCGCTGCTCGTCTGCGTCCAGGCGACAGTTGTTTTCCCGGCCGGTGCCGAGGAAAGCATCCTGCATCCTGACGGCGTGAACGAGGATCCAGGTTGGGCGCTCAATCGTGTCGGCGAATTGTTCTCTCCGGGCCTGACCTACTCTTATCCGGACACGACTGTTCCCGTCCGGCTTTACCTCATCGATACGGCGGTCGCCAATCCTGCCAGTTTTGTCGTGGCCAATCCCAAGCTGACGTTTGAAGGTCCGATTCTCGTGCGTGGCACCAATGATGCCACTGTTTCCACGCCGCGCGCTCATGGTACGCAATTGCTGTCCTTGATTGCCGGAATGGACACCGGAATCGCCCCCGGCACTCCGATCCATGTCGTCAACTACGATATTTATCCGAATGGCGATACCACCACCAAATCACTACTGAGTTCAGCGCTCTTCAAGGCGATCGCACACCATACAAATCCGGGAACGCCTAAAATGAGGGCGGTCATTTGCATCGCCACTTCATCCGCAGAGTCCGTAGAGCCCACCTCCAATTCTCTAGTCGCATCAAGAATTGATGCGGCACTTGCCGCCGGGATTCCGGTGATTCTCTCGGCTGGTAATCTCGGCGTAGACGCGGCGACCATCGTACCTTCATCGAACGGTACCAAGAACGGCGTGATCTGCGTTGGTGCATCCAATGCCGCCAACTTGAAGCTCTCCAATTCAAATTCCGGCGCTCCCGTGGATCTCCTCGCCCCGGGCCTCGATGTTGACACCCACAGCCAGAGTGCGGCGTCTGAATTAGTTCCCATGACCGGCACCAGCCCCGCCGCCGCACTCGTCGCCGGCAGCGTGCTTGCGGAACTTTCCATCAACGGCTCACTCACACCGGCTCAAGTCGAAGACGCGATCAAGGCCTCCGCCATCTTCCCCACCACCGTTCCCCCGACTGAATCTGGACCTAAATTGCTCCGCACCACCTACGCCTCCACCGTCACCATCATCAATCCTGACGGTCCGGTCATCGATTCCACCAACCCGATCGCACTCACCGCCACGGTGCCACTTGCAGCTCCCCAATCCATATCCACGAGTTCAATTCAAAGCAGTGGCATCACCTCGTCGGTTGACGCGGATTCCGACGGAATCCCGGACATGGTTGAAATTTTCCACACCGGTCGCTGCGATAAAGTGCCCTCGCTGCCGACACTCAGCCGCGTCGCTGCGCAAGAAGGTCCCATCGCCCAGTATAAGTTCCCCATCGCCTTCGACTTTTTCAACCGCTTGACTCCGTTCGTGCTGGGCAACGGTTACACTTGGGGCATCCGGTGCACCTCGAATTTCAAGAGCTGGCAAGTCCCCGTCGGCAGCCTTTCAAAAACTACGGACGCTAGCGGTCAATCCTGGCTGATCGCCACGTTTCCGGCAGTCCATTCCTCGTGCTTCGTGCAAATTGAGATCCATCCGCCCGGATTTTGATTTCGCGCGATCTTTTCGATTCCACCTCACGCCGCTCACCGCTTCAGGTCGAGCGGCGGCTTTTATTCACGACCGGTTGAATTTTAGGAAAATTCGCATTAGTCCGACACCCATCGGAATTTGACGGTCAGATTTTTTAGAAAATCAACCACCACTAACCAAGTTTCTTGCAATCGCCTCCGGCTTCGGATTACGTGATGCCGCCACCGGTGGATGGCGACGACGATGAAACAAGAACAGCTTCAGCGCTGCTGGACAGCATGCTGGCACCGTGCCCGCCGCCCGGTTGAAGGGATTCTTGTCTCCGAGGAACAGGCCAACCTCATCGCCGAACAGGTCATTCGCAACGTTTCGCTCGACTACGATGTCTTCCCGACCGAAGCGGAATTCACCGCCCGGGCCCTGGAAGAAACGGCGGAAGCCACCCGCCAACTCGTTGCCAGGGAGCGACGGGAGCGCTCGGATCACCAGCTTCACCACGATCCCGACGACCGCCGATACGATCAGAATCTCAACCTCGACCGACTCCAGCGCCGCGATCCGGAAAAGGGCTTTCACGATTCCGAGTGGAACCGGCTGCCCGCGGTTTTACGCCCGCTTGCCTTGGCCACCCTGACCCGCAAGGGAATCAAAGGGCCGGACGCGGATGATGTTTTCAACGACACCCTCGTGGAACTCGTCCGCGAGCGGGAAGGCAGCGGCCGGTCACCCATTCTTGATCCCACGGTCTTCGAGGAGATCATTCCACTTCACGCACGGATTGTCGGTTTCCGTTCCATCGATTGGTATCGCCGCCGGGGCGCGCTCAAAAACCAGCCGAACACCGGCGATAGTTTGAACGCCCTCACCGACAATCCCGAGCATGGGATGCAGTTCGAAGACCGTTCGGCCGATCCCCAGAGCAACACCTTCGAGCGCATTTACAAAGAGTGCCGGGAAGCGCTCACCGCCGCCGAGTGGGAGTTGGTTTTCATCCTCTTCGTCACCCAGTCCGCGACCATCCAGGACCTCATTGGCGATGATGCTTTTTGCGCCAAATTCGGGATCAAGGCCGGCGTCTCCGGCTCCACCCGCCGACGGGTTCTCAGCGAGCAACTCGAGGTCGCTTTGGGAAAACTTAGGAAAAACTTAATAAGTTGAAAATCGAACCCCGCTTCTTGCGATTGGAGTGACAACCATGAATCTCGATCTTCCACCAAACCTTGAATCCACCAGAAGTCTTCTGGCCGGGAGCCTGCAACTTCATGCCACCGAGCAAGCACCGGCAGTTCCAGCGGACTTGCTCAACGACCTTGTCCGCCGCTTCAACTCCGCGCCGGTCGCCGCCGCAACCATCCAACCGCGCACTTGGTTCGAGGCCGTGCAAGCCTTCATCGCACGCCCCGCGTTCGGTATGGCGGCTCTTGCGATTGTCATTCTCGGGATTTCCGTTCCTCGGATGATCGATTCCACCTCCACCGCATCAAGCGGTGGCTTCCGCGGAACGGTTTCCCCCACGGCGGAAACCCGGAACATCCGCATCGTCCTCATTCAGTCGCCAACAGGATTCCAGCAGTCCTTGGCAAGGGACATCGAGGGCGGCATGATTTCCTCAGCCGCCAGCAGTGAAAGCATCACCGGGCCGAGGGTCCTGGTCGATTTCGTGACTTCCACGATCACCGCCGTGAATGCCGCGGACGAGAAGGTCCACACCGCTCCGCTGCCGACGGACGCCGAGGAAATCTCAGCGGCCATCGCCACGGCGGTCAGCCGCTTGTAAGCAGGGAGACGAGATCCTTAGCTCGTGGCGATCCGAGAAATATTCTCTCGATGAAACCGGTAATGACGCGATCCACGATCACGCCATGACCTGTTTCCGGAATTTGGAAAACGGGTGGGGCAACCCTCGAATCCATGAGACAACTCAAAACCTTTTTCCTCGCCCACGCCTTCCTCTTCGGTATTTCGACATTATCCCAAGCCGGCGAAACGGTTCGGACCATCGAAGGAACTCGTTACTATCCTGAGGAGAAATACGTCGCGGACCCGGCACAGCGCTGTGTGGTCGATCTGAGCCTGCCGTCGGAGCGAAAAGGATTTGCCACGCTGGTTTGGTTCCACGGCGGAGGCCTGACGGGTGGCAGCAGGAATTTTCCGCAGTTTGAAGGAACGGGAGTCGCCCTCGTGGCGGCGGGCTACCGGTTGTCGCCGCAAGTTCCTTGTCCCGTGTTCATCGAGGACGCGGCGGCCGCGGTGGCGTGGACTTTGAAGAATATCGCCAACTATGGCGGGGATCCGCGGAAGGTCTTTATCGGCGGTCACTCGGCCGGCGGCTATCTGGCGTTGATGGTTGGGGAGGATCCGCAGTGGCTCGCTCCTTATGGGGTGTCCCCGCGTTCGCTGGCCGGGATTCTGCCGGTAAGCGCGCAGGTCACCACCCATTTCCACGTGAAGGAATTGCGGAAAATCACCGGTCCTTCGCTGGTTCCGGTGATCGATGATTTCGCCCCGCTGCGCCACGCCGCCAAGGATCTGCCACCGATCTGCCTGATCACGGGCGATCGGCGGATCGAGTTCAAATGCCGGGTCGAAGAGAACGAACTGTTTTACGCCACGTTGCGGAATCTGGAGCATCCGAACGTGGAATTCCACGAAATCAAGGACCTGGATCACCGAACGGTGGTCAAGGGCGCGGCAACGATCATGCCCGTATTCATTGAGCGGATTTCGAAATCCCTCGACGCCACGCGTTGAGACCGGGGCGGTGGTGGCGGGGTTTTTCTTTTCATTATGAACAAGATCCGCCACGTTCCCGGTCCTTTCCCGACCATGTCAGACGCCCGTAAACCATTTCCTTTCCGCGATTTCGAACCCAAATGGCAGGCCCGCTGGGAGACTGAGAAAACTTTCCGCACCCCCGGCCCGGGGGATGCCGATTTCGACGCCACGAAGCCGAAATACTACGTACTCGACATGTTCCCTTACCCCAGCGGTGCGGGCCTCCACGTCGGCCATCCGGAGGGTTACACCGCCACCGACATCATCGGCCGCTACAAGCGGATGAACGGCTTCAACGTGCTGCATCCGATGGGCTATGACTCGTTCGGCCTACCCGCCGAGCAATACGCGATCAAGACCGGCCAGCATCCGGCGATCACCACGGCAGCGAACATCGAGAATTTCCGCCGGCAGTTGAAATCGCTCGGCTTCGGTTATGACTGGGACCGGGAAATCGCCACCACCGACCCGGAATACGTGCGCTGGACGCAATGGATTTTCCTCCAGATCTACGGCTCGTATTTCGACGAAGAAGCCGGCAAAGCCAAACCCGTCGCCGAACTCGAAGCCAAGGGCTGGACCCGCGAACAAATCGACGACGTCCGCCTCGCCTTCGTCGCCGACACGCCCGTCTGGTGGTCGCCGGACCTCGGCACCGTGCTTGCGAATGAAGAAGTGGAGGAATGGAAATCCAAAGGCCACACCGTCGAGCGCCGCCCGCTCCGCCAGTGGATGCTGCGGATCACGAAATACTCCCAACGCCTCATCGACGAGCTCGACACGCTCGATTGGCCGGAAGGCATCAAGCTGCTCCAGAAAAACTGGATCGGCCGCAGCGAAGGCGCGTCGGTGAAATTCCAGATTTCAGATTTTAAATTGGAGATCGAAGTCTTCACCACCCGCCCGGACACCTTGTTTGGAGCGACTTACATGGTGCTCGCGCCCGAGCATCCTTTCGTCCCGGAAATCACCACCGCCGAGCAGAAAGCCGCCGTCGAGGCCTATCAAAAAGCCTGCTCCTCCAAGTCCGACATGGACCGCGGCGACCTCAACAAGGACAAATCCGGCGTCTTCACCGGTGCCTTTGCGACCAATCCCGTGAACGGCGAGCAAATCCCCGTCTGGATCGCCGACTACGTCATGATGGGCTATGGCACCGGCGCAATCATGGCCGTGCCCGCGCATGACGAGCGGGACCATGAGTTCGCGCTTCGCTTCAGCCTACCGATCAAACAAGTCGTCCAGCCAACCGACGACTCGGACTGGCAAGGCTACACCGCCTACGGCACCGCCGTGAATTCCGGCTTCCTCGACGGCCTTCCCACCGCCGAAGCCAAAGCCAAAATGATCGCCTGGCTGGAAGAAAAATCCATCGGCCACCGCCGCATCCAGTTCAAGCTCCGCGACTGGCTCTTCTCCCGCCAACGCTACTGGGGCGAGCCGTTCCCGATCGTTTGGAAAGACGGCCATCACCAAGCCCTTCCCGAGTCCGAGCTCCCGTTGCTCGCCCCGCCGCTGGACGACTACAAACCCAGCGGAACGCCCGAGCCGATCCTCACCAAGGCCACCGCCTGGGTCGAGCTGCCGGACGGCTCCATCCGCGAGACCAACACCATGCCGCAATGGGCCGGTTCGTGCTGGTATTACCTCCGCTATTGCGATCCGAAAAACACCGACCGCTTCATTTCCAAAGAAGCCGAAGCCTACTGGACGGATGAAAAACCTGGCATGGTCGATCTCTACGTCGGCGGCACCGAGCACGCCGTGCTCCACCTGCTTTACGCCCGCTTCTGGCACAAGGTTCTCCACGACCTCGGCCACGTCCGCACCTCCGAGCCCTTCCAAAAACTCGTCAACCAAGGCCTCATCCTCGGCGAAGACGGCGCGAAGATGTCCAAGTCCCGCGGCAACGTGGTCAACCCGGACGACGTCGTTTCCGAATACGGGGCCGACGCGCTGCGCCTCTACGAAATGTTCATGGGCCCGCTCGAACAAGTGAAGCCGTGGCAGATGAAAGGCGTCGAAGGCGTGTCCCGCTTCCTCGCCCGCGTCTGGCGTCTCGCCTTCGAAGAGCAGGAAGGCCAGTGGAACGTCTCCGCAAAAATCCAGGACATCCCGTGCACCGACAAGTCGCTACTCCGCGTCGTCCACGAGACGATCAAAAAAGTCGGCGAAGACATCGAGAAACTGAATTTCAACACCGCGATCTCGCAGATGATGATCTGCACCAACGCCTTCACCCAGGCGGAGGTCGTGCCGTTGAAAGAGTTCACCCAGCTCCTCGCCGTCCTCAACCCCTTCGCCCCGCACCTCACGGAAGAAGTCCACGCCCGCCTCGGCGGCACCGCGATGCTCTCGGAAACCGTTTGGCCGACCTACGATCCGGAAGCGCTCATCCGGAACGAAATCGAGCTCGTCGTCCAAGTGAACGGCAAGCTCCGCGACCGTTTCATGATCTCCAAGGACGCCGACGAAGAAGCCGCCAAAACCGCCGCCTTCGCCAGCGCCAAGGTCGCCGAGCACC
>JBEDKU010000373.1:0-5595 GCA_041172045.1 Verrucomicrobiota bacterium
GTTCAAATCCCTCTGCCAGGGCCGCCGCTCCTACTACACCGTCCCGATCAAGGCGCTCGCCAACGAGAAATTCCTCTCCCTCTGCCACGTCCTCGGCCCGGAAAACGTCGGCATGATCACCGGCGACGCCACCGTCAACCACGACGCCCCGGTCATCTGCTGCACGGCGGAAATCCTCGCCAACATCGCCCTCCGCGATGGCGCACACGCCCCGGTGGACGACGTCATCATGGACGAGTTCCACTACTACTCCGACCACTCGCGCGGCGCCGCCTGGCAAATCCCGCTCCTCACCCTGCCCCGCGCCCGCTTCCTCCTGATGTCCGCCACCCTTGGCGACTCCTCGTTTTTCTCCAAACAACTCACCGCGCTAACCGGCGCACCCACCACCCTCGTCCAGTCCGACCAACGCCCGGTCCCGCTCGAATTCGAATACTCCACCACCCAGCTCCAGGAAAAAGTCGCCGAACTCAACGATCAAGGCCGCTCGCCCGTCTACCTCGTCCACTTCACCCAAAACGCCTGCGCCGACACCGCCCGCGACCTGCTCTCCACCAACTTCTGCACCAAGGAGGAAAAACACGCCATCGCCCGCGCCCTCGACGACGCCGATTTCCGCTCCCCCTACGGCCGCGAACTCTCGAAAATCCTCCGCCACGGCGTCGGCATCCACCACGCCGGCCTGCTGCCGAAATATCGGCTGTTAGTCGAAAAGCTCACCGCCCGCGGCCTGCTCAAGGTCGTCTGCGGCACCGACACCCTCGGCGTCGGCGTCAACGTCCCGATCCGCACCGTCATGCTCACAGGCCTCTGCAAATACGACGGCCGCGGCACCAAGATCCTCGCCGTCCGCGACTTCCGCCAGATCGTCGGTCGCGCCGGCCGCCGTGGATTCGACACCACCGGTTACGTCGTCGCCCAGGCGCCCGAGCACATCATCGAAAACCTCCGCCTCGCCGCCAAGGCAACGGCTAACAAGAAGAAGTCGTTCGAAAAACGCAAACCTCCGGAAAAAGGCTATGTCCACTGGGACGAACAAACCTTCGCAAAGCTCCAAACCGCCCCGCCCGAGCCGCTCGTCTCCAGCTTCTCCGTCCACCACCACACCCTTCTCAACGTCCTCTCCCGCACCACCGAGGACGGTTGTAGCGCATTAAAAAAGATCATCGACGACAGCCACGAGCCGCCCTCCAAAAAGAAGCTGCTCAAAAAGCACGCCTTCAAACTCTTCCGCGGCCTCATCGGCGCGAAAATCCTCCACATCAGTCCGCCCGCCAAACGCAGCGGCCCGCAGAAAGTCGTCGTCGATGTTTCACTCCCCGAAGACTTCTCCATCAACCACGCCCTCAGCCTCTATCTGCTGGACGCCATCCCGCAGCTCGACAAGGAAGCCGAAGACTACGCCTTCAACGTCATCTCCCTCATCGAGTCCATTCTGGAAAACCCCGACATCGTGCTGCGCAAACAGGTCGATCTGTTGAAATCCGAACTCATGGCCCGCCTCAAGGACGAAGGCATGGAATTCGACGACCGCATCACCCTGCTCGACCAGGTCGAACACCCCAAACCCGGCGTCGAATTCATCTACACCACCTTCAACGCCTTCAAACTCCGCCACCCCTACCTCGGCAGCGAAAACGTCAAACCCAAGACCGTCGCCCGCGAGATGATAGAGAATTACCAGTCCTTCGAAGACTACGTCAAAACCTACAAACTCGAGCGCGCCGAAGCCGTCCTCCTCCGCCACCTCGGCGAGGTCTACAAAGTCCTCGCCCAAACCGTCCCCGACACCGCCAAAACCGAGCACCTCCACGAAGCCGAGTCCTTCCTCGAACTCATCGTCCGCCACACCGACTCCAGCCTCCTCGACGAATGGCAGGCCATGAAAAACCCCGACGCTCCGATCGTCGATAAATCTTCAAATCAACAATCCGCAATCATCAATCTTCAATCAAAAATCCCCTACACCAAAAACAAACAGGCCTTCACCCGCCACCTCCGCAACCACGTGCTCACCCTCGTCACCGCGCTCTCTCGCTACGACACTGAAGCCGCTCTCAGCCTCATCGCCCACCACGACTCCGACGGCAAACTCTGGTCCAACGAGCGCCTCCTCCAACAGCTCAACACCTACCACGCCGCCCGCCACCAGATCCGCCTCGATCCCGAAGCTCGCAACGCCCGCCACACCCACCTCTCCGATGACGGTCTCACGATCCACCAAACCCTCATCGACCCCGACGATCTCAACGACTGGTCCCTTCACCTCACCCTGGATCCCGAGAAATCCAACGAAGCCCGCACCCCCGTCCTCCATCTCGAGTCCATCGGTCCGATTTAAGGAGCAACGACACTCTTGTCGTTGTGCCAATGAAACGAGAATGAGAAAGCGCTGCAGGCACATGGCTTTTGCACCTCATTGGCCAGGCGGACAAGAGTGTCCACCCTCCCCAACACTGCGACGACCCGTCCCGGCAAATATGAGATTCTCCCGCAGTGCCGCAAGCAAAGTCAGCTCCCGCCGCCGAGCCTGATGGACGATCGTCGTTGCCAATAGCTTCGACGAGGCAGAAGCCGAAACTCGCGACTACTGGCGTGCCGCCAGCTTTTTCTCGAGCCGCTCAAGATCCGGCTGCCACGCCTTGGGCAGGTCTTCCGGCTGGCGCAGGCAGTCGATGGCGGACTGATAGTTTCCGGACATTTCGAGGATCAGCGCCTTGGCGTGATAGAAATAGTTCCACTCGTTGACTTTGTTCTCCGGCGTCATTTGCATCTGCGTCATGTGGGCCTCCAGTTGAGCCATCACGCGGAGTCCTGCGGCCGGGCCATCGGTGTGGGCGACGGCGAGCGCGTAGTCGCCAAAGATCGCCACCATCGCGAGCACGAAGTCGCCGCTGGGAATCTCGCGCAGCGGGGCAAGCCGCTGGTTGCGGGTGACGAACTGCCGCTCCACCTCCGGCCACACCTGGCGCTGGCGGTCGATGATCGCCTGCCAGTTTTGCGTATGCACGTCGCGGTCGTGCAGCTCCCACACCGCGCGGGCACGGGCCGGGTAGCGCTTGAGGACGTCGCCTGCGAGCCGGTCAATGTCGTGCCAGACGAACGAACGCTTCGCGGAAAGCGCGGCGAAGACGGCGAGCAGGATCACCGCCGGGGCGCGCGGCGAGAGGGTTTCAAAGAGCGACTTCCACACGGCGGCGAGCAGGATGGCCGCGCCGAGACAGAACCATGGCAGGCCCGGATAGATCCGGTATTCCGGCATGAATTCCGGGATCGCATACAACACCCGGACAAGAATCGTAGCCACATACAGGAACAGACAAACGCCGAAGAGCCGCGTCGATTTCCGCCAGGCGAGGCACACACTGACGGCGGCGAGCGTGAGAAATGCCGCCGCCGCGAACATCGCGCACTTGTCCGGAATGTTCCAAAACGGCGAACCCGCAGGGATCAGCGTCTCCGTGATTTCGTGGTCCGAACTCAACGCCAACGGGATCACGCTGCGCCAGGCGAATTCCCAGAACACCCGCGACAAGGTGTAGGCGTGGCCGATGAACCGGGAGTCGTCCCAAAAGTGCAGCGTCCCCAGCCGGCGCCCCATGTCACCCACCATCCAAAACGCCACGAGCGCGAGCACGATGACCGCCCCACTCTGCCAGGGATAGCGCCGGAAAATACGCAGATGCCTCGGTTCGAGAAACGCCAGCTTGACCACGCCGACCGCGATGATCGCGTGAAACAATCCCGGACCTTTCGAAAACGTCGCGCCGAGCATGAAGATCACGCAGGCCGCCGCCTTCCACCAGCCGCCGTCGCGCAGGAATCCTAACATACACCACGCCGCCAGCAGCGAGAAAAGCGTCACCCACGCGAGATCCTGGGTCCGCGCGTAGTTGGGAATTTCGCTCGCCAGCGGATGCACCGCGAACAACAGGGCGCCGAAAAGCGCCACCCCCGCCGGCCAGCGGTCGCGCAGAAAATCCCGCCCGAAGGCAAACAACGCGCATGCCACTCCGGTGTGTAAAATCCAGTTCACCGCATGAAATCCCACGGCCGACATGCCGAACAGCCGGAATTGCAGATGATACCAAAGCATGCTCCACCAAAGCCAACTGACCTCCGAGAGATCGCCGCTGCGGACCGCAGCGCTGTCCCGGATCTGCGGAATGTCATCCAGATAGAATTGCGAACCCAGGCACCACAGATGCGCCAGCGCGCTGGCCGCGATGATGCATAGAAACAGCAGCCACGGCCGCGTCGTTTTCCCAATCACCGATTTTCCGTCTTCTCCCCGCACCGCCGCAAGCTACGAAACCAAGGCCGCACCCCGGCAATGCAAAAAACAGGCGGAGGGGAAAACTTTCCCGACATGGTCGCCAAACCTCCTGTTAGCCCTGCATCGCGGCCTGGACCCAACCACGGAGTTGTTCCCGGAGCGCGGGATCGTCAACCCAGTCGAAGCGCAGGGCGGCGATGGCGGCGAGGATGGACGCCACCGCCAGAATAATGAGCCAGAAAACCACCGCGAGGACGACCCCCGGGCGGTCTAGCGTTTTGTGATCGGCATAACCCGGCGGGCAGACGAAGCAGCGGTAGGCGACCCAGAGATTGAGTCCGGGCACGAGAAGCGCGAGGCTCCACATTCCGCTCATGCCGAGGTTCGCCAGGCGTTTCAGCCAGAAAAAAAGCACCACCGCAAATGGTACGAGCGGCGCGTACGGCAGGATTTCTCCCATCATGACTCCGCCCAACCGCTTGACGAGAAACGGACTGCCCGCGGCCAGCGCGTATTCCCAAAGGATGGGGAAAACCAAGGTGACGAGGAAGAGACTCCGGCGGCGCACACCGGGCCAGGATTCTCCGCCGGTTGGCGGCGGGCGGGTGCTCCGGCGTGGTGCGACCACGGGGGCGACGGGCCGGGCGAGGTCATTTTGAGGCTGCAAGGGCACGCTCATCCGCTCGAACAAGCCGTCGATCTGGCCGGCGGGTTTCCATGCGTCCATGGTCTGCTTCCAAACCATGTCCAGCCGCGGATCCAGCGAAGATTTGATCGCCATCGCCCGCAATTCCTCGAAGGTCACCGGGCCGAGGCGCTCACCCTCACAGGTGTAAAACCAGACGCTCTTGGCGTTCTTTTTCGCGGGTTTGGGTTTCGGCGGCTGCACGGCGGCGGCGGCTCTTGCGAGCGTGCGGGTTTTGGCTTTGTCCGCCGCCCTGACTCTTTTTTCATGGCGGATTTTCCGTTTCGCAGCGGCGGCAGACCTGGCATCTTCGGTAGCTTTCGCCTCGATGCTGGCCCGTTCTTGCGCCGCCGCGGCGCGGGCTTCCTCGGCGGCTTGCGCCTTGATTCCGACCATCGCCTGCACATCCTCCTGGACTCGATCTTTCGCTTTGGCCATCGCCTCCTCGGCGGCCCTGAGCTTGGCTTCCTCGACCGCCTTGGCTTGGAGTTCCGCCGCCGCTTCCATGGCGGCGGCAAACTTGGCCTCATGCGCGGCCTGAATTTCCACCGCATCTTCCACCCGGGCTTTCGCGGCCGCGGCGGCCCGGTCGTCGGCGGCGGCTCTGAGTTGCGCTTCTAACGCCGCCTTGGCT
>JBEDKU010000374.1:0-5022 GCA_041172045.1 Verrucomicrobiota bacterium
GACCAAGCCGGACGGAAATTGACCCGCGCCACGGAATCTTCACCTTGCCACCGCACGGCAGGAATCCCTACTGTGCCGAATGAAGCAGACCCACTATTGGATCGCGGGCGCATGCGCCATCAGTCTGGGTATCGGCTATCTCGCGGGCAGCGGCGGGTCATCATCCTCCCGCACCGGTGGGCAGGAAAAACAAGCGGCCAACCCACGCGAGGCACGCTCCTCCTCGCGGGACCGGCAGGCCCGCGAGAGCTCCGGTGACGAGCTTCTAGCGGGAATTCTCAAGGGCCGCTCGGCCAAGGATCTCACCGACGGCGAGCTGGTGAAAATCGTGCTCCAGCTTTCAAAATACGATTCCACCCAAAGTCCCGTCGCCCGCGCGCGGCAATCCTATCAGCTGCAACTGCTTTTGGAAAAACTCCCGACCTCCCGGCTGGAGCAGGCGGCGGAAGCCATCGCCGCCGACCCCGAAAGCAAACGCAACGGCGGCATCACCACCATCATGACCGCCCTCGCAGCGAAGGATCCGCAGCGCGCCCTGGCGTGGGCGAGAAGCCAGAAAAACGCCTCCGGCCTGCTGGCGTCCGTGCTCGGAGCCATGGCGAAGGACGATCCAATGTCCGCGGCGGACATCTACCGGGAAGGACTGTTGGACGGCACCTTCGGCCAATACGACGGCTGGCAGGCGTCTTACGGGATCGGCAGCGCCATGGCCCGCCTGGGAAAAAAGCCGCTTCTCGCCTTTCTGGACAAGCTTCCCCAACAGCAGCAAGGCAACATTCTTTCCAATTGCTTCCGGGAGCTGCCCGAGGGCGAGCGGGTGGAAATGATCGATGAGATCTATCAACGCTCCAAGGACGGCCGCCTGCAGGACTGGAGCTTCAAAAACATCTTTTCCAACGCCATCTCCACCGATCCCGCCCAAGCGGAAGCCTGGTTGGCGAGAATGGATCCGGGCAAGGAGCGCGCGTCCCTCGAGCTTTCCACCGCCAGCTCGTTTTCCCGCTCCGGCGATGCCGACAAAGCGCGAGACTGGATGTCACGCGCCATCGCCCAGTCACCGGGCAAGGAAAAGGAACTGCTCCAGGAGGCCGTCAGCCAGATGGCCTACAGCAGCCCCGGCGACATCGCGATCTTCGCCAGCCTGCTGCCCACAGGAGTCGAACTCAAAGCGGAAGATCTGAAAAACCAGGCGAACAACACCCTCTATCGGGGCTTCAGCGGCCTGGCGGGACTGGCCGGAGCCATCCGGGATCCCGCCGAACAAGCGCAACTCATCGCAGGCGCCCTTGAGCATTTCACCGAGTCCACCGAGGGAAGCTCCAATCGGTCGAGAATGAACGCCACCGACTTTGAAATTTTCAACCGGCAGGTCCAAACCCTCAATCTCAGCGGGGAAAACGCGGCGAGGATCGAACAAGCCCTCGCCGCCGCCCGTAAGGCCACGCCGAAACCGCAGGAATGATCCCGGATTTACTCTTTCACCGCGATGGCCTTCTCGACCGCACCGGTGAGTTCGGGGCTGTCCGGCGTCGTCTTCGGCTCGAAGCGGGCGATTGCCTTGCCATCACGACCGATGAGGAACTTCCCGAAATTCCAACGGACATCGCCCGGGAAAACGCCGTCCTTGCCGGTTAGGGCGGCATAGAGCGGGTGCTGTTTTTCACCCTTCACGCTGATTTTATCCATCACCGGGAAGGTCACGTCATACTTCGCTTTGCAGAATCTCTGGATTTCTTCGATGGTGCCGGGTTCTTGGTTGCCGAAGTCGTTGCAGGGGAAGCCAAGGACGACAAAGCCTTCTTTCTCGTGCTTTTTGTAGAGTGCTTCGAGAGCTTCGTATTGCACCGTGAGTCCGCACTTGGAGGCAAGGTTGACCATCAGCACGACCTTGCCCTTGTAGTCGTGGAGCGAGGTTTTTTTCCCGGCCGCGTCGTTGAACGGAATGTCGGTGAGATCAGCGGCAAAAGCGGTGGAGGCCATGACGATGGCGGGAATGATGATTCGCAGGAGCATGGGACGGAGGGTAGCACGGATTCACGGGTGTGCAAAAAATTCGCGAGCATGCCACGGATCCGCGATTTCCCCCGGGACTTGACCCCGCGCCCGTGGCGTGCATCTTCCGCCTCCGATGATTTCCGTCCAGTCACTCCGAGTTGAATTCGGCGCCCGCGTCCTTTTCAACGACCTCGCATTTTCCGTCCAGCCGCGCGAGCGCATCGCCTTCGCCGGCCACAACGGCGCGGGCAAATCCACGCTGATGAAGTGCGTGGCGGGACTCATCCGGCCGACTTCCGGCCAGATCCACGCGCCGAAAGGCACGCGCATCGGCTACCTGCCGCAGGAAGGGATTCACGTGAAAGGCCGCACGCTGTGGCAGGAGACGGAGTCCGCTTTCGGCGAAACGATGGCATTGCGGGAGAAAATCGACCGCTTGTCCCACGAGCTCGAAAAACTCGACCCGCGCTCGTCACCCTACGGTGATCTGCTCGAGGAAATCGGCGAACTCGAACTCCAACTCGACGCCACCGACCCGGCCCGGATGAAGCCGCGGATCGAGTCCGTGTTGAAAGGCCTCGGTTTCCAGACAAAGGATTTCACCCGCGATTGCTCGGAGTTCTCCGGCGGCTGGCAGATGCGGATCGCGATGGCGAAGCTCTTTCTCCAGGAGCCGGAAGTCCTGCTGCTCGACGAACCGACGAACCACCTGGACATCGGCACCCAGATCTGGGTCGAGCAATATCTGATCAACTACCCCGGCGCGATCCTGCTCATTTCCCACGACCGGGCGCTGCTCGACACGCTGTGCACCCGCACCATCGCCTTCTCCCACGGCCGGGCGGAAGAGTATGCCGGAAATTTCTCCTACTTCGAGCGCGAGTCGGTGCTCCGCAAGGAAATCCGCCAAAAGCAATACACCGCCCAGCAGCGGGAAATCGCCGAGACCCAGCGCTTCATCGACCGCTTCCGCGCATCCGCCAACAAGGCGACGCTCGTCCAATCCCGCATCAAGCTGCTCGCCAAGGTCGAGCGCATCCCCGCGCCCGAGCAGGACGACGCGGTGATGAATTTCAAATTCCCGCCGCCGCCGAATTCCGGCCACACCGTCGCGAAGCTGGAAGCGATCCAGAAATCCTACGGCGCGCTCAACATCTTCAGCGGCTTCGATTTCGAGATCAACAAGGGCGAGAAATTCGCCATCGTCGGCCCGAACGGCGCGGGTAAATCCACCTTCTGCCGCCTGATCACCGCGCAGGAAGAACCGGATGCCGGCACCCACACCTTCGGCCACAAGGTCGCCACCTCGTTCTTCTCCCAGAACCACGCCGACGAGCTCGACCCGAATCTCTCGGTCCTCGAAACCGTCGAAGCCGCCGCGTCCCGCGAAAGCATGCCTCAGGCCCGGAGCGTGTTGGGTTGCTTCCTTTTCCGCGGCGACGACGTCTTCAAGAAAATCGGCGTTCTATCCGGTGGCGAGCGTTCCCGTGTCGCCCTCGTCTGCATGCTGCTGCGCCCGGCGAATTTCCTGATCCTCGACGAGCCGACCAACCACCTCGACATGCAATCGCAGGACGTGCTCCAGCGCGCGCTCATCGACTACCCCGGCAGTGTGATGATCGTTTCCCACAACCGGAACTTCCTCGACGCGCTCGTCACCAAGACCCTCGAATTCCGCCCCGGCGAGCAACCCACCCTCTACGCCGGTAACATCACCTACTATCTGGAAAAATCCGCCGAGGACGAAGCCGCGAAAAAAGGCATCGCCCCGCGCCTGACCACGCTCGGCACAGCCGCCACAGCCCCTAACGGCTCGTCGCGCCAGTCCGTCCCCGGCGTCAACCGCAAGGAGCAACGCCGCATCGAGGCCGAACAACGCGAAATCCGCTCCAAGGTCCTCAAGCCGCTGGAAACCGAGTTCACCGCACTCGAAGCCAGGATCGCCGAACTCGAAGGCGCGCAGACCACGCTCACCCAGCAGCTTTCCAGCGAACAGGTCACCAACAACCCCGGCAAACTCCGCGAGGTCACCAACGCCGTGGACAAACTCGCGAAATCACTGGAAGTCAGCTACTCCCGCTGGGGGGCGCTCTCCGAGGAAATCGAACGCCTCCGCGCGAAGCTGGGCATCGAAGCCTGAGCGGCGCCCGGCACCCAGCGTGCGCCGCGATCGAACCCAACCATCCTTGTGACGGGTTACCGGAATTCAACCGCCAGGTGACGTTCAGATGTCTTTCCGAAGGTCCCTCAGGCCCCATAACACCCCGGCCGCAGCCGCCGCATTTCCCCTCAGCTTGCGGGCACCATCCTTGCGCTTCGGACCGAATCGCTCGCGGGCGCTCGTGAACGCCTCATTCACAAAAATCCGGCTGCCGATCACCGCGCCGTCGGTGAAATAGCGCACTCGGCAGCGCAGCATTTTCCCTAACGAAATTTCTCCCTCGCGCGCCTGTTGCTGCTCAGCCTCCGCGACGTTCATGCCATTGCGCAGCGTCTTCACCACCGTCCTGCCGTCCCTGCCAACACTCTCCGCGGTCGTTTCCGGCGCGCCCGCCATTAGGATTTTTCGATACTCCCGCGACACGTCGTCCGCCCAAAAAGCCGCGTCCGCCTCGACCCGTTGGTGGGCTCTCAGCGCTCGAACCAACCCTGCCCTCGCCTTTTTTCCGTTCCCCCTCGCGCCACCGCCGATCGCCTCGCCGTAGCTGCTCCAACGGTAGTCCGCCGGATCCGTCGCAATCCCCGCCCGCACTGGATTGAGGTCGATGTAAGCCGACACTGTCTTCGCCGCCGCACCGTCCTCGACGATCACGCTTTTAAACACGTCCTCCCACAGATTTCCCTGCCGCGAATGGGTCCGGTTGAACCATTTCGTGAACCGCTGCATCAGGGTCTTCATGAATTCGCTTAGACCATTTGCCAAAAATAATTTCCGAAACTCCTCACAAAAGACTGGTACGACCGTTTGAAGTAGATAGAATGGCCGCATCTGTCGTCCCCGTCAGCTCCCCAATGAGGAAACCTGCC
>JBEDKU010000375.1:0-3279 GCA_041172045.1 Verrucomicrobiota bacterium
CGAACGCCGCGCCACGGGTGAGCGTGGCGAGCCGGGTGGTATGGCCGTGATTCCCCCGGACGATTTCCACCTCCCCCTCCTCGACGATGCCCATCCACAGACGCGGCATGGATTCATGAAACAACCAAGCCCCGGCCGGATAGCTATACGACTCGCCTTCACCGATCAACGCGGCCAACTCATCCGCCGGGATGGCCATGGTTTCTGCCAACCGGCTGATTCTTGCTTCGGAAAAAATCCTTTCGTCAGGAGGAGTCATGCACAGACTCTAGAACCCCGGTGGAGTTCCGCCATGAAGAAAACAGGCCTAGCGGCCCAGACGGGCCACCAGATAAGCCGGATCATCGTCCGCCACCTGCACATCCACCAGGCTTCCGGCGCGCTCCAACATCCGGCGGCAATCGGGCGACAAATGCCGGACATGCAGGACTTTTCCGACCGTCCGGTAGCGCTCGGCCAGCGACCGGATCGCCTCGAGGCCCGAAAGATCGCATACGCGGGCGTCGTGGAAATCCAAGGTCACCTGGTCCGGATCGTTCGCCGGATCGAACTTCTCGGAAAAGTCCCGCACCGAGCCGAAATAGATCAGCCCCTCGAGTCCGTAAATCCGCCCGCTCTCGGAATCGGACAGTGTCGTGCGCCGCACGTTCTTCGAACTCTTCCACGCGAACACCAGGGCGGATAGAACCACTCCGCTGAACACGGCGATCGCCAGATCCTGCCAAACCGTGATCGCCGTCACCGCCACAATGACCAGGACATCGGAGAGCGGAACCTTGCCGATCGTGTTGAAACTCGACCATTCGAAGGTCGCGACCACCACCACGAACATCACGCCCGTTAGCGCGGCGATGGGGATCTGATCGATCAGCGGCGAGCCAAACAGAATGAACGCCAGCAGCGCGCTCGCCGCGATCACGCCGGACATCCGCCCGCGTCCGCCGGAGCTGATGTTGATCAGGCTCTCACCGACCAACGCACAACCGCCCATGCCCTTGAACAACCCGGCGACGATGTTAGCCGCCCCAAGCGCGACCGCCTCGCGGTTCCCCTTGCCACGGGTTTCGGTGATTTCATCGATCAGTTGCAAGGTCATCAACGTTTCTACCAGACCTACCATTGAAAAAATAAAGGCGTAGGGCGCGACGAAGCGCAGGGTCTCCCACGTCAGGGGAATGGCCGGCCAATGCGGCATCGGGAAAGGCCCCTTCACGCTGGATAGATCGCCCACCGTTTGTGTTTCGAGCCCCAAGGCCACCAGACTCACCACGATGATCGCGGCCAAAGACGACGGGATTTTCTTCGTAAACCTGGGCAACACGTAAACGACCGCCATCGTCAAAGCCACCAATCCCAGCATCGTGTAAAGCGGCGGACCCTGCAGCCAGTCGCCCACCTCCGCGCCGTTTCTCTCGCGGAACATCCGCAGCTGGGAGATGAAAACCACGATGGCCAGCCCGTTCACGAATCCCATCATCACCGGATGAGGCACCAGCCGGATCAGCCGTCCTAACTTGAGCAAGCCCACGACCACCTGGATCAAGCCCATCAGGATCACCGCCAGAAAAAGGTATTCCAGTCCCGCGCCCGGACCACCGCGGCGGTCGCCTTCAGCAACCAGGGCGATCATCACCACTGCCAGCGATCCCGCTGCCGAGGAGATCATGCCCGGACGACCGCCGAACGCGGCGGTGATCAGGCAGACGAAAAATCCGGCGTAAAGTCCGGACAAGGGCGGCGCGCCGGCAACAAAGGCAAACGCAATGGATCCGGGAACCAGCGCGAGCGCCACCGTCAGCCCGGCGAGGGCATCATCTTTCCAGGTGCCGCGTTTCTTTTGGAAAAATTGTGAGAACATAACGGATCAACAAAAAAAGCCCACCGCGGACGAACCGGGCGGGCTTTGAGATTCTCTGATATTTAGAATCAGTGGCGGAATGTCTTCTTGAAATGAAGCGCAGCCGAAGACTTGGCGATGACGCCTTGGAGATAGGCGACTTCCTCCGCGTCCATGCTGTGCTCCACGCCCTGGAGTTTCTCCTTGGCGCGCTGGATGGCTTCCTCCGCAGTGAGTTCGTCGATCTCGGCTTCGCCCAGCGCCATATCCGTGAGGACGATGACCTTGGTCTGGGTGACTTCCGCGAATCCGGAACCGATCGCCAACTTCTCAACCTTGCCGTTGTGGAGATAGCGAAGTTCGCCGGGTTTCAGGGCGGTCACGAGACCGGCGTGCTGCGGCAGGATGCCCATTTCACCGTCCGCTCCCGGGAGATAGACGTTGTCCACGGTATCCGAGAAAATCTTTTTCTCGGGCGTGACGATATCGAGATGGAGAGGCATGGCGGTGGTAAATACTGAAAAGCTAAAATACTGAAACCTGAAATCCTCAGTCGCGAGGCACGGAGTCGATTGCGCCCTTCATGTAGAAGTTGCCTTCCGGCACGTCGTCGAGTTTGCCGTCGAGGATTTGCGCGAAGCCCTTGACGGTTTCTTCGATGGAGACGAGCACACCGGGAACGTTGGTGAAAACTTCGGCCACGTGGAACGGCTGGGTGAGGAAACGCTGGATTTTCCGGGCGCGGAAGACGCTCATCTTGTCCTCGTCGGAAAGCTCATCCATGCCGAGAATGGCGATGATGTCCTGAAGGTCCTTGTAGCGTTGAAGCACCTGTTGGACGCCACGGGCGACGCGGTAGTGTTCCTCGCCGAGGATGTCGGGCGAGAGCGCCTTGGAAGTGGATGCAAGTGGATCGACCGCAGGGAAAAGCGCTTGCTCGGCGAGCGAACGCTCGAGAACGACGGTGGCGTCAAGGTGGGCGAAGGTGTTGGCGGGAGCCGGGTCGGTCAAGTCGTCCGCTGGCACGTAAACGGCCTGGATGGAAGTGATGGAGCCGACTTTGGTAGAGGTAATACGCTCTTGCAGGCGGCCCATTTCTTCAGCCAGAGTAGGCTGGTAACCTACGGCGGAAGGCATACGGCCCAACAGAGCGGACACTTCGGTGCCGGCCAATGTGTAGCGGTAAATGTTATCCACGAAGAACAAAATGTCACGACCTTCGTCACGGAACTTTTCAGCCATCGTGAGACCAGTCAGCGCGACGCGCAAACGGTTACCTGGCGGCTCGTTCATCTGGCCAAACACCATCGCAACTTTGTCCAGAACGTTTGACTCTTCCATCTCGTGATAGAAGTCATTACCTTCGCGAGTACGCTCACCCACGCCAGCAAATACTGACAAACCGCTGTGCTGCTTAGCGATGTTGTTGATGAGTTCCATCA
>JBEDKU010000376.1:0-6757 GCA_041172045.1 Verrucomicrobiota bacterium
TGCAGCCCCTTCGCGATGGCGGCGAGCGAAACGAGCGCGTGCCAGTGGTCCGGGGTGGAGTTCATCACCGCATCGAGATCGGGCATTGCCAGCGCTTCGCGGAAATCGGTGAACAGCTTGCAGTCGGTATTCCCATAGTGCTTGTCGATCTTCGCCTTGGCGGCCTCCGCGCGGCGGCGGTCCACGTCGCACACCGCCACCACGCGGACTTCGGGAAAACCGAGCAAGGTCGGCAGATTGGTGTGATAAGCCTGCCTGCCGGTGCCGATCATCGCGAGGTGGATCTTCTTCGACGGCGCGCCCTGGCCTAGCAGCCGCGACGGAATGATGAAGGGCACGGCGGCGGCGGCCAGACATTGGACCGCGTGGCGACGGGTGATTCGGGTTGGGTTCATGATAGTGGATTTGTGTGAGCTTGGCCTTGCAGGCGATTTTCAACGCAGCCAGCCATTCCGGGCGAGCCACCGCTGGAGGCACTCATACGACTCGGCGCGCACCGCTTCATCACGAAACGCGTGTTCCCCGTGTGATAGAACATGCAGTTCCACGCTCACCCCGTTTTCCCGGCACGCCTCGGCGAACATCATGGAGTTTTCGGGCGGCACGCCGTTGTCCTTCCCGCCGTGGATCAGGAACACCGGCGGCGTGTCTTTGGAAACATGCCGCTCGCTGGACAATTCAGGCCATAATTGCTGATCGTCCCCGGTCAGGTTGGAGCGCGAGCCCTTGTGCACGAACCGTTCCTCGACCAGGGTGATGACCGGATAGACGAGAATCGCGAAGTCGGGACGCGCGGACAGCCTGGCGATCGGATCGGTGGCCGCCGGATCTCCCGCATCCATGTGGGTGATCACCGTGGACGCCAAATGGCCACCGGCGGAAAAGCCCATCAGCCCGATGCGATCCGGGGCGACGTGAAACTCCGCCGCGCGGGAACGGACCCAGCGCACCGCCCGCCGCGCGTCTTCCAACGGCAGCGGATGGCGGAACCTCGGCGCGTGGCGGTAGCGCACCACAAACGCGGCAACGCCATTGTCGGTTAGGAAGCGCGCCGCATGCACCGCCTCGAAATCCATGGAAATGCCCCCGTAGCCGCCACCCGGCAAGACCACGACAGCGCTGCCCGTGGCTTTTCCGGGTTCCGGTAAATGCACGTCCACGGTGGGCACCGCCGGATCGCCCTCGGACTCCCTTCCCTCCGCGACGCTTCCCTGCGGCCACAGTGGCAGGCGGACCGGGGCCGGAAGTCCTTCAGTCTGGCCTTGGCCATCACACGGCAGCCCCAACAAGGCAACGGCCGACACCACGAGGAAACGGGAAAAACGAATTGCCATGAGGTGCAAGGCTATCTTTCGCAGGTTTGGCTGTCGATTGCGGCGGCATCCCGAGTTCTCGGGATCACCGCGCTGGCTTTCAAGTGATAGTTCGAAGCGTTCCTCCAGCGTAGGTGAAGGGAATGCGGCCAACCACGAAATGCGACCCACGCCACGCGATGCGGCGCGCGCTCCCCGGAGTCCTGATGTCGGTTTCATGGATGCTTCAGATCACGGCCGCCTCCGAGGAATCCATCTTGTCCACACCGGCACTCCCTCGCTTCGAGCCCATCGGGACGGTGTTTGGCTACGAAGGCTTGCGCTATCGACCGCACGACGACGTGATCTTCCCCTCGCTGGTGGCCACGGGCGGGCGTTTTCCGAACCCACTCGGCCGCTACTACCTCTATTATGCGGCACACGACGCGCCGGGCGGGATCTGCATGGCCTATGCGGACGACCTGCACGGCCCTTGGAAAGAGTTTGCAGAAAACCCGCTCGTCTCGCGGGACTGGAAGCCGCACTATCAGGTTTCACACGTCTCCGGACCTCACGCGCTCTGGAACGAGGCTGAAAAACGCGTGTTCCTCTATTTCCACGGCGAGAATTCCGAAACCCGGCTGGCGACATCGCGCGACGGGATTCATTTCGACTACGACCGCACGGTCATCACCACGGCGGATTTCCCGGGCGTGTCCGAGACATCCTACGCCCGTGTCTTCGAACACAAACTGCCGGATGTGGACAACCGCTTCCTCATGCTGCTGATGGGGAACGACCACGGCACCCGCCGGATCTATCTGGCCTGGTCGAAGGACGGCCGCGCCTGGACCCCGCGTGCCGAACCCTTCATGGATCCACCACCGGGCACCGACCAGGTGGCGGGCGCGTGGCTGCTGCCATGGAAGGGGCGGAACCATATCATCGCCCATGCCAACGCCAACCGCGGGGATGGCATCAACGGCAACGGCTTCGACCTCTATCTGAATGAGGTGAACGAGGATTTCTCGAAGGCCAGGCCGGTGGGAAAATTCATGGCGGCCGCCGCGTTTGGTGCGGAAAATCCGGCACTGATGAGTCCCTGCCTGTTTGAGGAAAACGGATCGCTCTATCTATTCGTCAACATCGGCCCGCGGCTCAACAACACCATCGCCTTGGCCGTGGCGAAACCCTGATTCCTTCATGGACCATTCCACGTATTCATCCTGTTTATGGAAAGCTGTCGTCGCCATTTCATCGCTTTTCGCAGGGGGCAACATCCTTCAGGCTGGCGACCCGCTGGCATCCGGATTTTCAACGCCCCCACGGGATTCAAGGCCGGAGACATGGTTTCATCTGATCGGCGGCAACGTCGCCAAGCCGGGGCTAACGGCCGATCTGGAGGCGGTGGCCGACGCGGGCTTGAGCGGCATCCAACTTTTCCACGGCCAGTTCGGCGGACCTTGGCCCGGCGTCTCGCCGCAGATCGCCTGTCTCAGCCCTTCATGGGATGACATGATCAGCCACACGGCCGATGAATGCCGCCGCCTTGGGTTGAATTTCACCATGCAGAATTGCCCCGGATGGGCGATGTCCGGCGGACCTTGGATCAAGCCGGAAAACGCCATGCGCCACCTGGTATCGAGCCGCACGGATGTGGTGGGCGGCAGCGATGTTTCACTCGCATTGCCAAAGCCGCAACCGAGCGCCGAGGACTGGCGTGACTATCGGGACATCGCGGTGGTCGCGTTTCCCACTCCGGCGGGTGACGACGGAACGAATCCGGTCCCCACATCGGTGCGCGGAAGCGACGACAAGCTGCCTTGGGCGGATTTATTGAAAGGAGTGAATGGTGTTTCCATTCGACTGGCGGCACCGGCCTGGGTGGAGGTTTCATTCGCGCAACCCGTCACCCTGCGATCCTTGGAACTGCCGCCCGTGGAAAAACTCGCCATCCGCCGGGGTTTCGATCCCGGAGCCGCGATCCGCGTTCAGGCAGTCGGTGAAAACGGCCTGGTGGACATCGCCCGCCGCGAGATTCCCCGCAGCAACTGGCAGGATGATCAACCGCTCGTGCTCGCTTTACCGGATGCCACCGCGAGCACCTACCGCATTACTTTCGAAGACAAAACACCGCTGGATTTAACGGTTCTCCGCCTATCAAGCGCCGCCCGGGTCGATGACTGGCATGGCCAGGCGGGCTATGTGTTGCGGAGCTTGGATCGGTCACCGCCGCCAAAGCAGGACAAAACCGCGTGGATCTCACCCGCCAGCATCATCGATCTATCCGACCACATGGATTCCAGCGGCCAGCTGAAGTGGCAGGCTCCTGCGGTAAAATGGACGGTGCTGCGCTTCGGTCACGTCAACACCGGGGCGAGGAACGGCCCCGCGCCGAAGGAGGCCACCGGGTTCGAGTGCGACAAGCTTTCAAAACAAGGCGCGGACGCCCATTTCGCGGGTTACATCGGCCGCATTTCCGCGCCGGGCGGCCCGGCGGATGCGGGGCGCTTGCAAGGCATGGTGATCGACAGCTGGGAATGCCACACCCAGACATGGACCCCGGCGATGGAGCGGGAGTTTGCCGGACTCCGCGGCTATGCGCTCCGCCCGTGGCTGCCAGCGCTCGCCGGATACGTCGTGGGAGACCACCTAACGAGCGAGCGCTTCCTTCGCGACTGGCGCGCCACGCTCAATGATCTGCTAGTCTCCAATTACTACGGACGCCTCGCCAAGCTCGGTCGCGAGCGCGGGATGAAGCTTTCCTTCGAATCCGGTCCGGGCGATGTTCCGACGGGCGACATCCTCCAATATTACGGCAAGGCGGACATCCCGATGTGCGAGTTCTGGCATTCCAACGATCCGCACTGGGGCGGCCTCGAATGCAAGCCGATGCTGCCCGCCGTCTCCGCCGCCCACATCTATGGGAAGACGCGGATCGCGGCGGAGTCGTTCACCAACATCGACATCAAGTGGAACGAACACCCCTTCATGCTCAAACATCTGGCAGACCGGCATTTCGCGCAGGGACTCAATCATCTGGTCTTCCACACCTACACCCACAACCCGCGGCTCGACGTGGTGCCCGGCACCTCGTTCGGCGCGCAGATCGGCACGCCCTTCATCCGCGGCCAGACGTGGTGGCCCTACATGCCCGAATGGACGCGCTATCTCTCGCGCTGCCAGTTCATGCTGGAACAAGGGCAACCGGTGGCCGACGTGCTGTGGTATCTCGGCGATGACCTCGATCACAAACCGCGCCAGGAGCCGGTTTTTCCCGAGGGCATCAAGTTCGACTATCTGAATCCGGATGCCTTAATCCACCGCATCAGCGTCGCCAACGGGGTCCTGACAACTCCCGAAGGGGTCACCTGGAAAGCCCTCTGGCTGCCGGACGGAACCCGCCTCACCTTGCCGTCACTCACCCGCCTGCGCGAGCTCATCCAACAAGGCGCGACCGTGATCGGCATCCCATCATTTCAAAACGCCTCGCTCAGCGGCGGCGCTGACGATGATTTGAAATTCAAACAACTCATCGGGGAACTCTGGTTGGATACCGAAGGTGACCGGAAAATCGCCAAAGGCCGTCTGTTATGGGGAGACTCGCTCGCATCCGCGCTGCGGAAAGCCGGTGTCGGGCCCGACGTTTCCGGTACGGGTGCCGCCACTTGGTGCCATCGCCGGACGGACGATGCGGACATCTATTTCATCGCAGCCGACCGCCGGTTTGCGCTCAACGCGAATCTCCGATTTGCAAGCAATGGCTTACCGGAATTGTGGAATCCACTCACGGGCACTGGCAAGCCCGCGAATTTCTACCAGTCGGATGGAAATCGAACAAGCGTCCACATCGATCTACCCGCTGCCGGCTCTGTATTCGTCATTTTCCACAAGGGAAAAGGCAAAGCCGGCTTCACCCGGATGGATCGGGATGGCGAGTCACTCGTCGATCTGATGGATCCGCAACGGGTGGACAAGAACCCGCCGCAGCCGGCGCAGGGACTGAAGCCCGGCGAGCTCTTGCAACCCCACGTGAATGCCCCGCCTTTGTCCGCGGAGATTCTCGATGGCGGGCAACGATTGCTCGCCTGGCAGGGAGGAACCTATCAACTCCGGCGTGCCGACAACTCATCGGTCCAAGTCAACGTGCCGGACCTCCCGCCCATCCCGCTTGCAGGTCCGTGGAAATTGTCATTCCCGCCCGGCTGGGACACGCCCGCATCCGTCGATCTGCCGGACCTCATGCCTTGGTCCGCCCTGGCCGATCCAGCCACACGGGCGTTCTCAGGTTCTGCCACCTACACCTGTGCCGTCCAACTCGAAACGCCTGCCGCCGACACCCGCTTCATGCTGGATCTCGGCCGCGTCTCGATGATCGCCGAAGTGACGGTCAACGGCAAACCCGCCGCCACCTTGTGGGCCCCTCCGTTCCGCGCCGACATCACACCGCATCTGGTGGGCGGAGCGAATTCGATTTCCATCAAGGTCACCAACACCTGGTTCAACCGCCTCGCCTACGACGCCTCCCTGCCGGAAGCCCAACGCAAGACCTGGACCCTCCGGGGCCCGGCGGCAAACAGCCCGCTGGAAATTTCCGGCCTTGTCGGCCCGGTGCGACTTCAATCAGGACGCATCGTCGCATTACCCCGCTGAAATGCCGGACCCCGAATCTCCAAATATGAACACTGACATCCTTTTCCTCAAGAAACCCATCGCCCGAATGCTTCGCTCTTGCATTTGCCTGAGCTTGTTTGCCTTTGCATTGCCTTCCACCGCCATCGCCGGCCACCCCTGCGCCCACGTCCTCATCTGCTGCCGGGGCAGCAACAACGGCACCACCTTCGAGGTCAACGGCAGCATGATTCCCAATCACGATTACTCGGACATCGGGCAGACCCGCGACATCCTCCAGAAAATCAAGGACGCCGGCATCCAGACCGTCATCATCGACATGACCAACGCCTCCCAGTGGACCAACCTCTGGCGCACCTATGAACCAAAGGTCGACAACATCCGCAAGGTCACCCAGGAAAAAGGCATGACCTATTTTGTCTTCATCGGTGCCCAGTTCACTTCGGATGACGTGAAAAACCGCATGGTTCCCGGAGGACCCTTTGAGTTCTGGAACGGCATCGCTGGAAAAGTTTACGACACCTGGGCCAAGGACCCCCACTACCGGCGCTACGGTCATGGGGACGATCGGCCCATGCTGCTCACCTTCCTGAACGGCAACGCCTACTGGAAACAATTCCAAAACACCAAACCCGAGTACAAAAGCAACTTGGCGAAGTTTCGCATCGGCAACACCCAGATCAACCAGGTGATCCCAAACCCGCATGAGTCCGACGGCTGGGGCTACCGCAGCCAATGGCAGAACAAGTCCGGCTCCGTGCGCTTCGTCTCACCCAACGGCGGAGTCGAACCCGCCACGTGGTACAAAATCAGCGGCGAGGAATGGGAAAAAC
>JBEDKU010000377.1:0-8881 GCA_041172045.1 Verrucomicrobiota bacterium
ACCTTGCCGTTGGCATCCTTGACGGCCGCGACGGCGTCCTCCATGTCGATCAGGTATTCCTTCTGGAGTTTGACAAGGGTGAGGCGGACTTCCTCCGCTTTGTGGGGTTCGTTATATCCGATGACGACAAGAGTACTCATGATGTGATGGGTGGGATTGATTTCAAACGGAGAAAAATGGGGGGAGAACGCCGGATTCGACTACAGCAGTTTTTACCGGTTCAATCCGCGCCGGTCAAGACCCGTGGTGTGAAGAATACGCTCCCTCAGCAGGCGGGATGCACGTCGCCCACCAAGCGGATGGCCTCCGGATAGAGCCGATGTTCCAAGACCTGGATGCGGCCGTGGAGGGTGTCCCCCGTGTCACCCGCTAGAATCGGCACCGCCTCCTGCAGGATGATCGGGCCGGTGTCCATTCCTTCATCCACAAAATGCACGGTGCAACCGGCCTCGCCGGCCCCGGCGTCGAGCGCTTGTTTCCAGGATTCCAAGCCGGGGAAGGCGGGGAGGAGCGAGGGGTGGATGTTGAGAATCCGGCTGGGAAAAACGTCGAGCAGCGGGCGCTTCACGAGACGCAGGAATCCAGCGAGGCAGACGAGCTCCACGCCGGCGGCTTGCAAGCGGGCGGCGGTTTCCTGCTGCGCTTGCTCCGGGAATTTCGTTTTGAATCCCCGGCAGTCGATTACACCGGTCTCGATCCCGCGCTTGCGGGCGCGCTCGAGGATGAAGGCGTCCGGATTGTCCGAAAGCACGATGGAAATCCGCGCGTCGAGGGTTCCCGCATCGATCGCATCAAGGATCGCCTGCATGTTTGAACCGGATCCAGAACCAAGAACGCCGAGCACCATGCGCTTGGTGTAAGCCACCCACCCCGGCTGCCAAGCGCCAAGTTGCGGGGAGGCGGAAATCTCACATATCCACGCTGCCGAAGAGCTCGCGGGAATCGACGCCCGAGCCGGTTTCGACGATTTTCCACTGGCGGTCCATGTTCAGTCGGACAGTGGCGAGGTGTTTCTGCGGCCACTCGTCCGGGCCGATCATCGAGAGCATCTTCCGCCCGCGCATTTCGTAGAGATGATAAGTGCCACCGATGATCGGCTCGAACTGGATGTCCGCCTCATAAACCAGCTTGTTCCAGTTGAAATGGTCGATGGTCGCGAGGTAGGTCTCACGGATTTCCTGGAGCTTCTGCTGGAGGTCGCGCTCCACCTGCGAGATGCCGCGGGATTTGAACGAAGTGAGATCGTTCGGGATGATCGGTGGGCTGAGGGTGGAGACGGGGTATGGCAAAAATGCCCGCGATGGCTTGGTGTCTGGCTCGGACATAAATAATTTCTCCGCCGTCCTTCGCCCATGAATTCGCACCGGGCAACAAAAAATCCGGGCCGGATCCAGCTTCTCCCCGTCATGACGGATTTCGCACACCCAGCTTCCCGGCGAGATCCGCGGCCGGGCTGTAAACAAACGCCTTCCCGACTTTCCCACGCTGGAGGAAGCCTTTTCCTTCAAGGGCGGCGATGTCGTTTTTCGCCGTCTGATTGGAAGTGCCATGGGAATTCTGATGGCCGACCACGGTATAAGCCGCGAACGGGTGCTTCAGGGCGTGCTTGAGCAAGGCGATCTGGCGGTGGTTGAGATCACCGCCCGCGCCGAGATTCCGGCGCAACGACTCGGCCTCCTCCCGCTTGCTTCGAATGGATTCCTTGAGCGATTCGATCGAAGCGCGGATGACCTCCAACTGGTGCAGCAGGAAATAGTTCAAATCGTTGCCATCGGTTTCCGTGTGCAGGAAGGCCCGGTAATATTGTTTGGGCACTCTTAGAATCTCGTGGGAGATCGAAAAATACTCCGCCAGCCAATAGCCGTTCCGCAGCATGGCCCAATAGAACAAGGCCCGCGCCGTCCGGCCGTTGCCATCGACAAACGGATGATCATAAGCGATCCAGAAGTGCAAAATAATGGCTCGGACGACCGGATGCAGAAACCCGGTCATCCCCGTTTCATTTGCGAAATCACAAAGCGTCACCATCCGCTCCGGCAAGACGGACGCGTCCGGCGGCGTGTGAAAAACCTCGCCGCTCTCTTCGTCCTCCACCCGCACGTCGTCGCCCGCACCGCGAGGTTTCCCCTCGTGCGCAGCGTCCTTCAAGGTGCCCGCCGTGACCTCGCGATGAATCCGCAGGATCACCCCGGGCGTCAGCGGCTGGTCCTTCAACTCCGCGAGCAGGCGCATCGTGCGGTAGTTGTTCATCACCATCCGCTCGTGTTCGGTCGTCGCCGGACGCTGGCTGCGGATCATTTCCCGCGCCTCCGACCGGGTGACCACGGCCCCCTCAAGCTGGCTCGACGTCAGCGCCTCTTCCATCAACGAATCGAACTGATAGCGGCTCGCCTCCTCCCGCACCATGGCGCTCCCCGACGGCCCGGCCCCGCAGTGGAGGTCGATTTCCCGGAGCAACCCGAAGGCCTTGGGCGTGAGGAAAAACGTGAACGCCCGCCCTTTCGTGTCCAACAACGGAATCGGCTGCGAACGCATCGCCCGCCCCATCCGGATCGCCGCCCACTGCTCATCCTTGCTCAGCCCGCCCTTGTCGGAAGCCCGGTGCCGGAAATCATCCCAATGCAAATACCGGTCCGCCCTCAGGTTTTCCTGATGGCTGGTTTCCATGAACGCATCCGCCCTCCCCTGCTGGATCGCGCGGTCCATCAGTGGCTGCCAGGCGGGCGGCGATTGGGGGAATTTCATGATTTGCTCCTAATTTTTTGAAAACTAGGAGCAAATTAGGAGAAAGCGCACTCACTTCAAGTACAATTCCCAATTTCCCCAAAATTAGGAATTACCAGTCCAACGTGGCATCATGCCATCCCAAGCGGCAAGACCCGAGGCGAATCCCAGCAGGATCGAAGGGACCCTGGAAAATGAGGTCCGAGTGCAACGCTTGCCGACGTTGCCCTTCAATTGAGAATTGCCGGAAACAGGAGGGCTCGATAATATTTTTCAATGAAACCAGGCGGCACTACGGGTGGAACAGGCGAATTCATCGGCGGACTGGCACTCACGGTGCTGGGTTTCTGGCTCATCTTTGACTCGGTGCAAGTCCATACCGGGCCGGTCGGATGGTTCAGCGGACTCATCGGCGGCGGTCGCCACGGCGCTTGGGGGACCACTTCGATGGGCATCGTTTTCGTGCCGTTTTTCATCGGCGTGTTCGTGTTGTTTTTCGATGCGCGCGCGAAGTGGGCCTGGCTCCTCTCGGGTCTGGGGTTGATCGTGGTCCTGATCGAGATCCTGAGCCGCATCCAGTTTGTGATGAGCTCCAAAACCAGCCATGTGCTGCTGATGCTGGCGATGATTGCCGCAGGCGCCGGACTGATGTTCAAGGGCTATCTCTCGGATAAAAAGAACCATCCGACAGGCGGCGCCCCCGAATAGCTGCCGAATCGATCCTTCTCTCACTCACGACACGAGGAAGGACGCTCTTGTCGGTCTTTTTTGCACAGTCTTCGTCACGATCGGCGGCCTTATGGCCATGGGTGGTTCGGTCTGGTTGTCTCGCACGGCGTCATTTGTAAGCCGGGCCGATCGATCAGCCGGGCAGGTCATCGCAATAGAGCCCAAGGGCAAATGGGTTCACCCCGTTTTCGCCCTCACGGATTCGAAAAGCCATGTCCGCACCCAGCACTCGATCCCTTCAAGGCGCTTCAAAGTTGGCGAGCACCTGACGATCCTCCACGACCCGGCCAACTCGGGGCAGGCCGGGATTGAGTCCTTTCAGACAGTCTGGCTTCCCCCGCTAACGGTGACTGGCTGAGGGCTGTTGTTTGGCGGCTTCAGTTGGCTCATGCTCCGTCTTTTGAACAACCAAGCCGGGCGCGGGAAATCCAAATAGATACGAGCCCGGGCCAAGTAACACGCCGCGCGACTCCGCTTTTGGATGGAAATTCACAAGGATCAGACCTTCCAAAGCTGCAGGACGCGCAGGTAGTTGGCGCGTTCGAAAACGGAAGGATCCGGGCAGTGGCGGAGGCTCATGCTGCCGCGCATTTCATCGACGGATTTGTATTCGTGGTCTTCCAACCACTGGCTGAGTCCGGTGATCAGGCCGCCGATGTGGGACGGGCCGTATTTGAGCAGACAGGAAACGACCTGCACCACGCTGGCTCCGCACATGATGGCTTTGATGATGTCCTCGACGGTATGCACGCCGCCGCTGACGGCGATGTCCGCCTTGAGGTGGCCATGAAGGATCGCGGCCCAGCGCAGGCGCAGGCGAAGCTCGGTGGAGTTGGATAGATCGAGGCGGTGGGTGGCTTCGAGTTCCTCGATGTCGATGTCCGGTTGATAGAAGCGGTTGAACAGGATGACTCCGGCAGCGCCCAACGCGTCGAGCTGCTTGGCGAAGTGGCCGGGTGAGGAAAAGAAGGGCGAGAGCTTGGCCGCGACGGGGATGGTGACGGATTCCTTGACGGCGGTGAGGTGTCGAGCGTGCGCTTTTCCACGGCGGTTCCGGGTTCGTCCGGGTCGGTCGCGATGTAGTAAACGTTGAGCTCCAGAGCGTCCGCACCAGCGTCCTGGATGAGGCGGGCGTAGTCGATCCAGCCGCCCTTGGTCACACCGTTGAGCGAGGCGATGACGGGGATTTCCACCGACTCCTTGATGCGTGAAATCTGGTCCAGGTAGCGGTCCGGCCCGAGCGCGTAATCTTCCATGTTCGGAAAATAAGAAACGGCCTCGGAGAAGGATTCCGCAGGGTTCTCGGTGTGGGCAAACTCCGCGATCTGCTGGTTGGTGATCTGCTCCTCGAACAACGAGTGCAGCACGATGGCGGCGGCTCCGGCGTCTTCGAGACGCCGGACGTTGTCGAGTTGGTCGACCAGCGGCGAGGCACCGGGCATCACCGGATTTTTGAGAGGCAGGCCGAGGTAAGTGGTGGCGAGGTTCATGGCGGTCAGACGTTAGGAGTGGTGGCTTCGGGCTGCGGGACGATGGACGCCATTTGTTGATAGAGGGCGAAGCGCTCCTTGACGGACTCCGCGGCCATTTCCTGGAGCATGGCGGAGCGTTCCGGGTTGATGCGCTCGAGCATTTGAAAGCGGGACTCGTTGCTGGTGAAGTCGCGCAGCGAACTCTTGGGAGCGGCGGAGTCGAGTTTCATCGGGTTCTCTCCCCGCTCGGCGCGGCGCGGATCAAACCGGAAGAGCGGCCAGTAACCGCAGGCGACGGCGCGTTTCTGTTGTTCGAGTCCCTGCGACATGCTGTAGCCGTGGGCGACGCAGTGGCTGTAGGCGATGATGAGCGACGGGCCGGGATAACTCTCCGCCTCGCGGAAGACGGTGACGGCCTGCGCGTCCTTGGCACCGAGGGCGATGCGGGCGACGTAAACCGAGCCGTAGGTGGTGGCGATGAGGCCCAGGTCTTTTTTCGGCAGCGCCTTGCCGGACATGCTGAACTTGGCGACGGCGCCGAGCGGCGTGGACTTGGACTGCTGGCCGCCGGTGTTGGAGTAAACCTCGGTGTCGAGCACGAGGATGTTCACATTTCTACCCGAAGCGATGACGTGGTCGAGTCCGCCGAAGCCGATGTCATAGGCCCAGCCGTCGCCGCCGACGATCCAGACGCTTTTGTCCACGAGGTAATCGGCGATCTGGTCGAGGGTGCGGGCTTCGCGGGATGCTTGGCCGGTGAGTTTCTGGCGGAGTGCGATGACACGCTCGCGTTGGGCGGCGATGCCGGCTTCGGTCGTCTGATCGGCGGTGGTGATGGCGGTGACCAAATCATCGCCTAGCAGTCCGACCTGGCCGTGCAGCAGGACTTGAGCGAAGACGCGGGATTGATCGAGGCTGGCGCGCATGCCGAGGCCGAACTCGGCGTTGTCTTCGAACAGCGAGTTCGCCCAGGCGGGACCGCGGCCGCAGCCGTTGGTGGTGTAGGGCGTGGTGGGCAGGTTGCCGCCGTAGATCGAGGAGCAGCCGGTGGCGTTGGCGATCATCAGGCGGTCGCCGTAGAGCTGGGTGAGCAGTTTCAGATAGGGAGTCTCGCCGCAGCCGGCGCAGGCCCCGGAGAACTCGAACAAAGGCTGCATGAACTGCGAGGATTTCACGTCGTCACGGAGCATCGCGCGGTCGGGATCGGGTAGATCGAGGAAGAAGGCGAAGTTCTTGCGCTCGGTTTCGCGCAGCGGGAGTTGCGGCGACATGTTGAGTGCCTTACGGCTCGGGTTGCTCTTGTCCTTGGCGGGGCAGACCTGCACGCAGAGCTGGCAGCCGGTGCAGTCTTCCGGCGCGACTTGCAGGGCGTATTGCATGCCGGGATATTCGCGAACTTTGAATTCGGTGGACTTGAAAGCTTCGGGAGCTCCGGCGAGATGATCCGGCGTGAAAACCTTGGGCCGGATGGCGGCGTGCGGGCAGACGATGGCACACTTGTTGCACTGGATGCAGAGATCCATCTCCCAGACCGGGATTTCCTCGGCGATATTGCGTTTTTCCCACTGGGTGGTGCCGGTGGGCCAGACGCCATCGACCGGGAACGCGCTAACGGGTAACAGGTCACCCTTGCCGCCGAGCATGAGGGCAGTGACGCGCTGGACGAAGTCGGGCGCGTTTGCGGGGACAATGGGGTTGAGGCGGTGGGTGGAGGTCGGCGCGTCGGGATAGTCGATTTTCTTGAGGTTTTCGAGTGTGCGATCGACGGCGTCGTAGTTCCGCTGGACGACGGCATCGCCGCGTTTGCCGTAGGTTTTCTTGATCGCATACTTGATGCTGGCGATGGCCTCGTCCTTCTCCAGCACGCCGGAGATGGCGAAGTAACAGGTCTGCATGATGGTGTTGATGCGCCCGGCCATACCGCAGTCGCGGGCGACGGTGTTCGCGTCGATGGCGTAGAAGGTGAGGTTGTTGAGAATGATCTGCTCCTGGATCTCGCGCGGCAGGCGGCCCCACGCCTCACTCGGATCACCGGGCGAGTTGAGCAGGAAAATCCCGCCGGGCTTGGTGTAGTCGAGCACGTTGATCTGATGGAGCAGGTCGAAACGGTGGCAGGCGACGAACTCGGCGCGGCGGATCAGATAGGTGGAGCGGATCGGCGCGGGGCCGAAGCGCAGGTGCGAGACGGTCATGGCCCCGGCCTTTTTCGAGTCGTAGACGAAGTAGCCCTGGGCGTAGTTGTCGGTGCCCTCGCCGATCATCTTGATGCTGTTTTTGTTAGCACCGACGGTTCCGTCCGAGCCGAGGCCGAAGAACACGGCTTGTTTCATGCCGGGTGGGATGACTTCGAAGTCGGGATCGTAGTCGAGCGAGAGCCCGGTGACGTCGTCGTTGATGCCGACGGTGAAATCGGGTTTGGGCGAGGTTTTGGAAAGCTCGTCAAACACCGCCTTGATCATCGCGGGGGTGAATTCCTTGGAGCCGAGTCCGTAGCGGCCGCCGATGAGGCGGATGGTGTGGGTGTCCTTGAGCCAACCCGCGGTGTCGGCCTGGCGGAGGGCGGCGGAGACATCCAGATAGAGCGGATCGCCGAGTGCGCCGGGATCCTTCGAGCGGTCGAGCACGGCGATGGATTTCACGGTCTTCGGCAGGACGGCGGCGAAGTCTTCCACGGAGAACGGGCGATAAAGGCGGACCTTGATGACACCGGTTTTTTCGCCGTTTTCATTGAGCCAGCCGACGGTTTCCGCCACGGCCTCGCCGCCGGAACCCATGATGACGATGACGCGGTCGGCGTCAGGCGCGCCTTCGTAGTCGAAGGGTTGATAGACGCGGCCGGTTTGCTCGCCAAATGCGGCCATCGCTTCCTTCACAAGGCGCGGGAGCTCGATGTAGTAAGGATTTCCCGCTTCGCGGGCTTGGAAGAATGCGTCGGGATTCTGCGCGGTGCCGCGGATGACGGGGTGATCGGGGGTTAGAGCGCGCTCGCGGTTGGCCTGGATGCTGTCCTCGTCGATGAGGGCGCGGAGGTCTTCGTCGCTGATCAGGGAGATTTTCGAAACCTCGTGGGAAGTGCGGAAACCGTCGAAGAAATGGAGAAATGGGACGCGCGAACGGAGGGTGACCATTTGCGAGATCACCGCGGTGTCCTGCGCTTCCTGCACCGATCCGCCGCAGAGCATGGCGAAGCCGGTTTGGCGGCAGGCCATCACGTCGGAGTGGTCGCCGAAGATGCTCAGGGCATGCGTCGCCAGCGCGCGAGCGGTGACGTGAAGGCAGAAGGGAATCAGCTCGCCCGCGATTTTATACATGTTCGGAATCATCAGCAGCAGGCCCTGCGAACAGGTGAACGACGCGCTGAGCGAACCCGCTTGCAACGCACCGTGCAGGGCTCCGGCCGCGCCGCCTTCCGACTGCATTTCCACCACACTGGGGACGGCTCCCCACAGGTTCGTTTTTCCGCCGGAGGACCATTCATCCGCGAACTCGGCCATCGGCGACGAGGGCGTGATGGGATAGATGGCGAAAAATTCGTTCAGCCGGTAGGCGACGGAAGCAACGGCTTCATTGGCGTCCAACGTGCCCATGGAAGAGAGGTGGGGTTTGTTCACATCCCCCATGAACACGAGGAAGTCGCGCAGGTCCACCCAGTGCAAAGCGCGGGGCTGGAAAAAGCAATTTCCGCGCAGCCCCGCCGCCCGCCCTCACAATTGATGGTGCGCGCCGCCGAGAATGCTGCGGGCGTCGAAGCCGTGGTTCGCCAGGATCCGCGCGGCGAAGTAGCTGGTTTTCCCCATTTGGCAGATGGTGAAAACCGGCTGGCTGCGGTCAAGTTCGTCAAGGCGGGAGCGCAGTTCACCGAGCGGGATGTTGACCGCGCCGGGAACGGGCTGCTTGCGCGCGGTCGCGGCGGGGCGAACGTCGACGATTTGCGGGCCGGCGCTTTTGAGGTCCGG
>JBEDKU010000378.1:0-4185 GCA_041172045.1 Verrucomicrobiota bacterium
GGGGAAATACGAGTGGATGTAGTAGAAATACGGGTCCGCGCCGAGGCCCTGCCAGACGCGGGTGTCGCCGCGGGTGGCGGTGGCGGAGTTCCAGCCCATGTGCGGTATTTTCAGGGCCGGCTCCTCCTGGAAGCGGCGCACGGTGCCGGGCAGGATGCCGAGGCCGGGCGATTCCGGGGACTCCTCGCTGCTTTCAAAAAGAATCTGATAGCCGACGCAGATGCCGAAATACGGGCGGTCGGCGGCGATCCAGTCCTTGAGAAACGAGGCCAGGCCGCGTTTTTCGAGGCGCTGCATGGTGTCGCCGAACTCCCCCTGGCCGGGCAGCAGCAGGTGGGAGCTGTCGCCGATTTCCTCGGGGCTGGCGATGATCACGGGATCCTGGCCGAGCGCGCGCAAGGCGTTGGCGACGCTGCGCAGATTGCCGCCGCCGTAGTCGATGATGCCGGTCTTCACAACGCGTCCTTGGTGCTGGGAATGCCGATGACGCGCGGGTCTTTCTCACAGGCGTCGCGCAGGGCGCGGGCCAGCCCTTTGAAAATCGCCTCGGCGATGTGGTGGCCGTCGCGGCCGTATAACAGTTCGACGTGGATGTTCGCCCGTAGGTTGGAAGCCACGGCACGGCAGAATTCCTCGACGAGGGTGAACGGCATGTTCGGCGCGGATGGGGTCCCGGCGGGCGCGCGGAATTCCAAGTGCGGGCGGTTGCTGAGATCGACAACCACGCGGGCCAGCGTTTCATCCATCGGCAGATAACAACAGCCGTAGCGACGGATGCCCTCCTTGGTGCCCAGCGCCTCGCGCAGGCACTCGCCAATGACGATACCGGTGTCCTCGATGGTGTGGTGATAGTCGACGTCGATGTCGCCGACGGTTTTCACCTTGAGATCAAACAGTCCGTGTTTGGAAAACAGCGTGAGCATGTGGTCGAAAAACGGCACGCCGGTGTCGATGGTGGAGACCCCGGAGCCGTCGATGTCGATGGACAACTCGATGGCGGTCTCCGCGGTCTTGCGGCTGCGGCTGGCGGTGCGTGGAGTGGACATGAAAAAGTGAGGCGGATTACTTGATCGCCTTGGCGGCGTTCTCAAGCGGCGTGAGGTAGCGGGGCGCGACGGCGGCAGTCCGCGCGTTGGCAATGGCGGCGGTGACGGTGGCGGCTGTGGCCTGGTTGTGGATCGCGTTCCAAAGCTCGCGGTAGGCTTTGCCGCCATCGACGCCGAGGATGGTTTTCACGGTGGAAAGGCGGACGAGTTCCGCTTCACCGAATTTCACGGTGTCTTCCAGGGAGACCTTGTGAAACGGGCTGGTGGTCGGCCAGTCGATTTTGGCGTCCTTTTCGGCCTTGTAGAGGGCTTCGAGTTCGGCGGCTTCGTTGCTGATGGCGGCCTCGGTGTCCCGGCGACCTTCGAAGCTCATCCGCTGGATCCCGAGTTCGCGCGCCTTGACGCGGGCGTCGAGGGTGGCCAGCGACTGCTTGGCCTCGTCCACCTGCGCTTGGATGACCTGCTTCATGAGGCTGGCCAGCGCTCCGTAAGACAGGGTGTTGCGGTAGTCGCGGTCGAGCTCGGAGAACAGGCGGAGCGCCTGCAGGAAATGATTTTCACTCACCAGCTTGCGGATTTTCGCCTCCTGGACACGGGCGTCGAAATCGTAGGCGTTCGCCTGGTATTCGGCAGGCGAGATCATCTTGCCGTTGATCTTGATGCTGCCGGCGGCGACTTGCGCGGATTCGGACTTGAGGGTCTCGAGCAGGGCTTTCGCGCTCTTGGACTTGGCGCTGGTGGGGTAGTCCTTGAGGAATTTTTGGACGGCGGCGATGTTCTGCGCGTAGTCCTCGGTGGTCAGCATGTCGGCGGAGGGCAGCAGCTTGGCAACTCCCTCGAAGGCCTTCATGTCCGGCTCTTCGCGGGTGATCCGCACGACATCCGCTTTCGGGATCTTGCGCTCGTCCTTGATGGACTTGGTGATGAAAACTTCGAGGACGTAGGTGTCCCCGGCGTCACTGACGACCCGCCCTTCGACGGTGCTACCGTCCTTCAGCTTGAAGGTGTCGGCACTGCTGAGGAGAGGCGCTCCCAGGAGGCAGAGGGCGACAAAAGCGGGTTTTCTTTTCATGGAGATTGCGTGGTGGGTTTCTTACTGGCTGGACGATTTATCATTTCACTGACGAGGGCAAGAGCGCTTCTGTCAACTCTTCAGGCGTGGTAATCACGCGTGACTCGGAATCGGTCAGAACCACCTTGACCGCCCCCGGAGGAATATTGTCCTGCGCCATGGCGGCGCGACGCTGGAACATCCGCATTGGAAGTCGCTCCACGGCGAGCTTCATCTCGGACGATAGCGCCGTGCCGGTGATGAGGGTGACCTTGAACTGGCGGGCGAGCGTCGCCTGCAGGAGGTCGGTGTGCAGGATGGGCCGGTCCACCGAGTAGGTCGGCAGCGGGGTGGCCAGGGTGCTGAAATTCGCCACCAGCGGGCGCTCGCGCTCGGCAAGGCGGCACTCGGCGAAGGAAATCAGGCCTGCGGTGGAATCGTCAAAGAGCATCACCAGATCGGTGATTGGCAGATCCATGATTTTCGCGTCGTCGGGGCATTCCTTGAGAAACTCGGCGTCGGTGAAAAGTTCGGCGGCGGTGGTGGCGAGGTTTTCAGACCAATCGAGCCATTTTTCGTCCGAGGTGATGGCGGAGACGTCGAGCGCGGCTTGCAGGGCGAGGCCGTAAAGGAAGGCCCGTCCTTCGCCAATGGAGTTTGGAGCCGGCTGGGAGAACAAGCGCAGGATGGGGCCGTCGCTGAAAGTCGCGCGGGTTTTGTCGAGCAGGTTGACGGCCTTTTCGCGGAGTTTCTCATCGCCGGTGACGCCGAAAGCGGCGGCGTAGGCGGAGACCATCCGGAGGGTGGCCCCGGCGTGGGAGGTGTCGTCGCGGATCGTGGGGCCGAGTCGGGTGTTGCGGGCTTTGAGCAGGGTCTTGCGGACGATTTCAAAGCGCGGGGCGAAGGTCTCGACCGGTTCGCCCAGGTCTACGGCGAGTTCCGCGACGGACTTGCCGATTCCCAGGCTGTTGCTGCGGAAATACTCGCGGCGGGGGTCCACTTCCGAGGGCAGGTTGCCAAGTCCCTTCATCCCGGTGGCCTTGATCCACCAAGCGGCGTCTTCCGGCGGGAGTTCCTTGGCGATGTCCTCGACGCTCCACAGCCAGGAGGCGGGCTGGGATTCCTGCGCCATGCCGACGGAGAAAAAGCCCTCGCTGGTGCCGAAGGATTTTTCCGCGAAGGAAATCAAGCCGAGCGCCTTTTCCAGCGCCCGCTTGTCGCCGGTCGCACGGTAGGCGTGGATCAGCGAGACGGCCGCGCGGGCCTGCGAGCCGCAATCGCGGTAAAAGGAAGGAAGCGCCCAGGAATTCCCCCGCCGCGACGAGAACACTCCGCCTTCCAGCGGGTCGAACATGGCGCTCGGCAGTAAGTCGACCAGCAGTTCGCGGGTGGTTTCCAAGCTGCGGGTCCGCGTCTCGGCAGGCACGCCGGGATGGATCGCGGCGGTGGCGAGCAGGTCCAGGGCACCAGCGGGGAAAAGCCCGCCTGCCTCGTCAAAGGTGCGGGAATAGGGGTCATAAAACGACGCGAGCTGGCGCAGACTGCGCAGGACGTCGTCCGCCGGTTGTTGGCTCATGACCTTGGCGTTTTTGCGCTGACCGATGCGCTGGCGACGGCTGGCGTTGTCCAGGCCGCTGTTTTTTATGACGTAGCCGGAATCGTCCTTCCACATGCGGGAGACCATGGAGTGGGATTGGTTGAACAACTCCGCGGCGTTCGCGCCACCGGCTGGGGTGACCGGAATCCAAGCGACCGGATTGGCGTCGGGCGTCATCCAGATGAACAAGGGCAGCTGCAAACCGCGCTTGATTTCCGCGCACAGGTCGGCGGTGAGGAGTCCGATTTCGCGGGCGGCGTCGCCGTCCACGAGCACCGGCACATAGGTGTCGTTGATGGCCGCGACCAGGTCCGGATCGGCGGCGAGCGTGGCGAGCACGCTTTGAAACCCCGGCTGCTGCGGCATGGCGACCACGGCGAACACCAGTCGCCCGGCGGTCTTGGCGCGCCCCAGGGTTTCCTGGGTCCACGGCTGCCAATGAATCGGCGAACCTGCCTGGCTCCGGTAAACCGCGCCTGGCAGCGGGCCGA
>JBEDKU010000379.1:0-3105 GCA_041172045.1 Verrucomicrobiota bacterium
TGAAACGCAAGGGCATCGACATCCTTTTCGCCGTGGACACCTCGCGCAGCATGCTGGCGGAGGATCTAACTCCGAACCGCCTGGAGCGGGCACGGCTCGGCATTATTGATTTTGTGAGCCGCTTGGAAGGGGACCGGGTGGGGCTGATTCCGTTTGCCGGCAGCGCCTTCGCGCTTTGTCCGTTGACGCTGGATTATGAGGCGTTCCGCGAGTCGCTCAACGCGCTTGATACCGATCTCATCCCACGCCAAGGCACCGATCTGGCGAGCGCGATCAAGGAGGCGGAGCGGCTGTTCGATGAAAACGGCAACAACCACCGCGTGCTTGTGCTGCTCACCGATGGCGAGGATCTCCAGGGCGACGTGGTCGACGCCGCCAAGGCTGCGGCGAAAAAAGGCATGGCCATTTACACCGTCGGTGTCGGCAGCCCCGAGGGCGCTAACATTCCCATCCAGATGCGCAACGGGCGTACGGATTTCGTCCGCGATGAATCCGGGAAGGTCGTGAAGACCACGCTGGATGAATCCACGCTGAGGAAAATCGCCGAGGAAACCAACGCCCTCTATGTTCCGCTCGGCCGCGGGGCGGAGGGGCTGACCACGATCTATCAAGAGAAGCTTCGGCTTGTTCCGAAGACCGAGCGGGACCAGCGGATGGAGCGCATCCCGCTGGAGCGCTTCGAGTGGCCGCTGGGCCTGGCGATTGTCTGCTTGCTGTTGGAATTCTTCATCGTGGACCGCCGCCGGGCGAAGAAGGTCCGCGCCCTCCCGTCGGTGGCGCGGCGGCACAAAATTACGCCGCAGACCACGGCGGTTCTGGTGCTGGGATTGATCGCATCCTCCGCGCTTGAAGGCCGGGCCGCCGAGATGGTGAGCGCGAACCAGGACCCGCGGAAAATTTACAACGAAGGCACCGAAGCCTACACCAAGGGCGATTTCGCGAAGGCGTCCGAATCCCTGCGCTCTTCGCTGCGGACCCAGGACCTGGCGCTCCAGCAGCGGTCCTATTACAACCTTGGAAACACGCTCTATCGAACCGGCCAGGGAACGCTGGAGAAAGATCCCGAAGCGACGATCAAAATCTGGGAGGAATCGATCAAGGCCTACCAAGACGCGCTTGCCCTGAACGCCTCCGACGAGGACGCCGCTTTCAACAAGGCGTTGGTTGAGAAGAAACTCGAAGAACTGAAAAAGCAGCAGAAGCAGGACGACAAAAAAGACGACAAGCAGGACGATAAGGATAAGAAGGACGACAAAGAACAGAAGGACCCGAAAGACAACAAGGACCAGAAGGATTCCAAGGACGGGAAAGATCCGAAGGAAGGCGACAAACCCGAGGACGGCAAGGACCCCAAGGAGGGCGAAAAGCCCGGCGACAAGAAAGACAACAAGGACGGGAAGGATCCCAAGGCAGGTGAGAAGCCGGGCGACAAGAAGGACGGCAAAGATGGAAAAGATCCCAAAGCCGGAGACGAGTCCGAGGACGGCAAGGATCCCAAGGAAGGAGAACAGAAGGACGGCAAGGACGCGAAAGAGGGCGAAGAGAAGTCCGGCGAAAAACAGCAGGGTGAAATGAGCAACGAGCGCGTCCAGAAACAGGAAATGACTCCCGAGGAAGCGAAACAACTGCTGGAAGCCCTGCGCCAGGACGAACGCACGGTGATCCCCATCCCGCAGCCGCAGCGGACCCGTTTTTCCACTCCTGACAACTCAACCAAAGGCAAGACATGGTAGCCGTTTTCCATCATCTGTTAAGAGTCATCGCCGCGTTCGGCGTGGTGCTTTCCATCGCCAAGGCGGCGGAAGTCACGGCGACACTTGATCGCGATTCCGTCCCCGCGGGAAATGGCGCGGTGCTGACGCTGAAGGTGTCCGGTGGCAAGGCGGGCAAACCCGAGATTCCAGAGGTCGAGAACCTCATCGTGCAGCCGCGCGGACAGAGCCAACAGATGCAGTTGTTCAACGGCCACACCACGGTTTCCGTGACTTACAATTACGTCGTCGGCGCGAACGTGGCAGGTGACTATCAGATTCCGGCCATCGACGTGGTGGTCGATGGGAAAAAATACTCGACGCAGCCGCTCAAACTCAAGGTTCTCACCGCCGGTGCCGCGCAGCCTCCGGCGGGGATGCCTCCCACGCCACCGGGCCAGCAACCGCCCGCCGAGGAAGAGGCGGCGGATACCGGGGAGAACCGTTTCGGTTTCCTCACCGTCGAGCTGGCCGACAGCAAGCGAAAGCACGCGTATGTCGGCGAGATCGCGCCGGTGCGGATCCGCGCGTGGCTGCCAGCGGATTCCCGGGCGAACCTGCGCAGCGGCATCCAGCCGGAAGGGAAGGCCTTCACGCTGCACAACGTCAGCGGCCAACCACAGCAGACGCAGGAGATGAAGGATGGAAAACGTTACCTGGTCGTCACCTGGTTCGGCGGGATTTCTGCGACCAAGGCCGGGAAATATCCGGCGTCGCTCTCGGTGAACGCCACCGTGGCCGTGCGCGACACGGCCGCGCTCAATCAGCCGCGCCGGCGGATGGGCGGGCCCTTCGACGATCCGTTTTTCGACAGCGTCTTCGACCAGATGAACACGCCGATGATCCAAAAGGACGTGACGCTCAAATCGGTGGATCAGGAAATCGAAGTGCGCCCGCTGCCCACGGAAGGCCGCCCTGATGGATTCACCGGCGCGGTGGGTGATTTCAAATTCGAGGGCGTGCAAGTCCCCGACAACTGGAAGACCGGCGAGCCCCAACAGATCATCGCCAAGCTCGGCGGCTCGGGGAATTTCTCGCTGATGAAAGCCCCCGAACTCACTCCGGCGGAAGCTTGGAAGACCTATTCCGGCAAGGACGAGTTCGCCGCGGGCGATGAAGCTTCGTTCTCCGGCAGCAAGACTTTCCAATTCAGCGCGGTGCCGCGCAGGGGCGGCGCGCAGGACGTCGCGCTGGGTTTCAGTTATTTTGATCCCGCCGCCGAGGCTTACAAGACGATCACCAGTCCGGCGAAAAAGATCCAGGTGGCTGGCGCGGACATCGTGGATGCCGAGCCTGCCGCCGCCCCCGAGGTGAAGGAACCCGAGCAAAAAAAGAGCGCGGGACTGATCGGACA
>JBEDKU010000380.1:0-4565 GCA_041172045.1 Verrucomicrobiota bacterium
TGCTTCCCCCCGCCGTGAAAAAGTGATCCGGTTGGCAGCAACGCATCAATCCACGCGCATCGCCGACCCGCACGGATAGACCACGCCTTTGGTGATCCGCACCTTGTTCCGCGCTTCGAGGGATGCGAGCAGGTGGTCGAAGTCGAGTCCGAGTCGCGAGCTCGTATGAAAAAGGGCCAACGACCCGAAGCGCTTGGCGACGGTTTCCGCCAGTTGGCTCAAGCGGATCCCATCCGGATAGGTGGAGACCAGGTCGATGACTTCCTGTCCGTGAATGGCGGTTGGGGGTGACATGAATTTCCAGGGGGCTGCGAGGAATCATGCAGTGTCGCTGGTTTCCCGGCGGAAATCCATTCCGTGATGACGTAGTGCCCGGGCCGCGGCTCAGAGGTGCCCGAGCTTGAGAAAGCGGGCGACTTGTCCGGCGAACCAGGAGTCCGCCTCCCATGGCACGCGATGACCCGCGCCGGGGGCGGTGGCGAGGGTGGCGGCTGGCATCAGGGAGACGGCGCGGTTGGCAAAGGTTAGGAATTTCGCGTCGTTTTCCCCGGCGATCCAGAGCACGGGGATGGAAATTTCACCGAGCCGGTCCCACAGCGGTGCCTGCGCTCCGAGCGACCAATCCACGAAGCTGCGGGCGATCTCGCGACGGCGCATGATGAGGCTGCCGGATGTCTGGGGATCGCGGAGCGGCGCGTTGGCGAGGATCGATTGCGCGTTCCATGAGGTTAGGAATTCCTGCCAGTTTCCTGTCAGCGCCCGGGTGGCCCACTCCGTGTCGGCGGATCGTCTGGCCGCGCGGTCTTGTTCCAGCTCCAGTCCGGGATGCGCGGAGACGATGACCGCCGCCTGCCAGGGATGGTCTTTTTCCAGCAGCGCGTGCAGCGCCATGCGGCCGCCCATCGAGTAGCCTAGCAGGGCGCGGCCGCTGCCACGGAAGACTTCGCCGCTGGCTTCGGCGTTGAGGGTTTTTCCGAAGTCGGTGAGCGGCATGGGGCAGCAGTCAAGGAAGCGCCACAAGTCCACCGCCCGCGAGCCGATTCCCGCGCCTGCCAGATTTTTCGCGAAGCCGCGCCAGTCCGCCGCCATGCCGACGGCGCCGTGCAGGCACCAGCATTCCAGCGGCCCGGCCTCGCGGCGCTCGTCGGCTTGTTTCGAATACTGGATCACGGCTTGGGCTCGGTCGCCTTGCGGATGGCGTCCATGAACTGCTGTTGGATCTCAGGTGATCCCAAGACGCCCAGCATCACCGCGATGACGGCGGCCACGGCGAGCAGGACGACGGTAATCATCAGCCAATAGACGATCGCCAGGAAGATGCCGGCACCGTCGAGTTTTTTATGATAGGCGTAGCCGGCGGGGCAGGCGAAACAACGGTAGCCGACCCAGAAATTGAGAATTGGCACGAAATTCGCGAGATACCACCAGCGGCTCATCCCAAGGTTCACCAAGCGGTTGAGTCCGAAATAAAGCCCGATGATCAACGGCACGAGGTTGGACGCCGGCAAGACGATTTTCATGATTTCCGGGCCGAACTGGGCGCTCAGCAACGGAACGGCGAAGGCGAATCCAAACGCCCAGAGAAAGGGGAAAACCAAGCTGGCGAGGAGAAAACTGCGCCGCCGGGCACCCGGCCATTCGCCGTCACCGGCCATGAGTTCTTCCGGGGAATCGTGCTGCGGCGGCGCGCAGGGATCGGCGGATGGTCCGGCCCCCTCCGCCGCCTCGGGCGCGGCGCGGCGCTCGAACAAGCCGTCGATTTCGCCCGCTGGTTTCCACTCGGGCATGCCGTGGGTCCAGACCATGTCGAGGCGTGGATTCAGCGCGGCTTCCGTGGCCTTGATCTTCAGTTCCGCGAAGGTGACGGGTCCGATCCGTTCTCCCTCGTGCGAGTAAAACCAGGCATCCGGCGGCGTTTCGTTCATGAGGGTTAATTATCGGAATCTCCAAATGATGTCAAACCCCGGCAAGCCGCGGGTTTTCCATGCGGTGGGGCTTGTCAAAGCGGCTCTCGTGGCGAAACTCACCGCGTCCGCCCGGCGGACGCCACACATCATGCATTTCCTGGGGATTGAAATCGGCCACGGTGGCACTCGCGCCGTGGTTCTCGACGTGGAATCGGCGGTGATCCGCGCCGAGGCCTGGGCTCCCCATGACTGGATCGAGGGGCTTCCCGCGGGCTATCGCGAGCAGAATCCGGCGCAGTGGATCGATGCGGTGGACCGCGCGGTGCGCCAGTGTCTCGCCGCGCTGGAAGGCGAAAAATCACGCGTCGCAGCCATCGGCATCGCGGGTCCGCAGCGCGGTCTGGTGCTGCTGGACGAGGCGAACCGGATCATCCGCCCGGCGAAGCTGGCGGGCGATACCTCGGTCAAGCGGCAGGCGGATGAAATCGCCCGCGCGTTCGGCGGCGCGCCCGGACTCATCGAACTGGCGGGACAAGCGCCCGGCGTCGAGTCGGCGGCGGCGGAGTGCCTGTGGCTGAAGCAGCACGAGCCCTATCATTTTCAACGCGCCACCAGCCTGCTCACGGCGCAGGATTTCATCGCCTACTGGCTGACCGGCGAGCGCGCGACCGAGCCGGGCAGCGCCTCGGGCACCGGGCTGCTGGACATCCGCACGCGCAAGTGGTCGGCGGAGCTGTTGGATTTCATCGATCCACAGCTTGCCGCGCTGCTGCCGCCGATCGGCGCGTCCGACCAACCGCGCGGTTTGCTGCGGCCGGCGCTGGCGCGCGAGTGGGGGGTTTCGGAAATGGTCCAGGTCGGTGCGGGCAGTGCCGCGCCGATGTTGGCCGCGCTGGCGGCGGGCTGTGTGTCGAACGGCACGGTCGCGGTGGAACTCGGCTCGGCGGGCGTGATCGTTGGCGTGGGCGACTCGCCGGTGGTGGACTATCGGGGGGAAATCACCGCGCTCTGCAACGCGACCGGAAGCTGGCTCGGGCTGGCCACCACCACCAATGCGGCCGTCGCCCCGGAAGTCCTGCGGCGTCACTACGGCTGGACGCCGGAGCAGTTCGAAACGATGGTCGCGAGCGTTGCCCCTGGTGCGGACGGGCTGTTGTTGTTGCCCTATTTCACCGGCGAGTCGATTCCCCGGCTGCCCGACGGCACCGGCCTGCTGCAAGGCATCACCCCGGAAAATTTCACCCCCGCCCACATGGCGCGGGCGGCGGCGGAGGGCGTGGCGCTCGGCCTCGGCTACGCGATGAGCCGGCTGCGCGATCTCGGATTCGACCCGCCGGAGATCCGGCTGCTAGGCCCGGGTGTCGTCAGCCCGGTGACGCGGCAGCTTCTAGCGGATGTGTTTGGCGCGCCGGTGGTGCCCGTCACCAGCCGCCAGGGCGCGGCGGTCGGTGCGGCGATGCAGGCGGCGGTCGCGTTTTTCCACCAGAGCGGCGAGTCGCTCGGGTTTGAGGAAATCGCCAGCTATCTGGTGGCCGGCGATGCGGAATCCCGCTGCATTCCGAACCCGGAAACGCACGCGATGTATCAGGAAATGATTTCCCGCCAGCAATACCTCGTGGACACCCTGCACCCCGCCGGGTTCCTGTGAGCGGCACCATTTCCCTGTCCCGATGAGTTCCAAAAAAGGCCACGAAGTCCGCAGCAGTCGCAAGAGCGCCGCGCTCGGGCCCCTCGTGGGCTGGGTGATGAAACTCATCACCGCCTCCCTGCGGCTGGAAGTGCGCGACCTTTGTGGGATCGGCTCGCCTGGCCGCGAAATCCCACCGGTCATCTACATCCTCTGGCACAACCGCTTTTTCACCGTGCCCGCCGCATGGTCCCATCTCTGCGGCCGGCATCGCAAGACCGTCACGCTCACCAGCGCCAGCCATGACGGGGACGTGGTCGCCCGCGCGATGGCGGTTTTCGGTCTCGGCGCCATCCGCGGATCCTCCTCGCGCCGGGGAGTCGCCGCGCTCGTCGGGCTCAAGCGCGCTTTGCAGGATGGTGCCGACGTTTGTCTAACTCCCGACGGCCCGCGCGGCCCGCGCTACAAGATCCAGCCCGGCGTCATCAAGCTCGCGGAAGCCACCGGCGCGGCGATCATTCCCGTCCACGTGAAATTCACCTCCGCCCTGCGTTTGAAAACCTGGGACCGCTTTGTGATCCCCATGCCCTTCAGCCGGGTCGAAATCACCTTCGCCGAAGCCATTCATCTTCCTCGCGGCATGGACGACGCAACCTTCGAATCCGAACGCCTCAGAATCGAATCCCTGCTCATCCACGGTACCGACGACGCCTAACACCACTCCCATGAACTCCCCTACTATCCTCGATGGAAAATCCGTAGCCGCCGCCGTGCTCGACGAGTGCCGCGCGGAAACCGCAGAATTGTTAGCCAGGGGTATCCGCCCCGGACTCGCCGTGGTGCTCGTCGGCAGCGATCCCGCGTCGCAAGTCTATGTCGGCTCCAAAGCCCGCACCTGCGCCGAGCTTGGATTCCACTCCGTGAAAATCGAACTCCCGGCGGAAACCACGCAGGAGGAACTGCTCCAGGTCGTCCGCGATTTGAACGCCGATCCCAAAGTCCACGGCATCCTCGTGCAATCGCCGCCGCCG
>JBEDKU010000381.1:0-3710 GCA_041172045.1 Verrucomicrobiota bacterium
ATGTGGTGGATTTCTGGATCACCTTCAACGAGCCGAGCCAACTCACGTTCGGCTACATCAAGCCGTGGTGGCAAAGTCGCTACTACATGCCGCCGGGGCTGCCGCGCGGGTCGGACGTGGATGCGGAGGCGGAGGCGGTGGGGAAACTGGTGCCCGGGCTTTTCCGCGCACATGCCCGGGCGCGGGTGGCGATCAAGGCGCGCTGGCCGGAGGCGAAAGTCGGGGTGAATCCGCTGGTGACGGGGTTCCCCACATGGCTGCAGATGCTGATGGATTTCGGCGCCTGTCATCGCGGGCTGGGTGAGGCGCTTTTCAAATTCACGACGAAGGGCGCGCTTGTTAGCGAGCGGGGTGACGTGGATCTGGTCATCGGCGGAGTGACTGCGGGAGATCAAACGCGGTTTGAAATGAGCGATCCCTATCTGCGGACGGGCAAGGCGGTTTTGGTGAGACGGGATTTCGAAGGCGATGGCACCGGAGCTCTCGCGAAGCGAAAGGTGGGAGTGATCGGGGTGGGGAACCAGCCGGAGTCGTGGACGCGGGATTTGCCGGGGACTTGCACGAAGAAGCTTTTTGCCAACTACGATGAGGCGCGCGATGCGCTGCGGGCGGGCAAGGTGGACGCGCTCTATGGAGATGCTTTTTTCCTACTGCCGCCGGATGCGGAAGACCTGCGGTTTCTAGCAACCGGCCTGAGCGACGAGGCCTATGTGGTGGTGTCGCCGCACGGACATTGGCAGCTGCTGGCGCGTGTGAACCGTGCGGTTGCCGCGTTCCAACAGGACGTGGCGGAGATTTCGCCCGCCGGGCGGGTGACCAAGGAGGCGCGGCGTCCTGTCTCGTTAGGCGAGGTGTTTGCCGATGGAAATGGGGACCCCGCAGAGTTGGTGGAAAGCCGCGACATCCGGCGGGTGCGGCGGCGCGGCAGGGTCCGCATTGGGATCCGCACGGATGCGCCGGGGATGTCCGGAGAAAACGAGGGATTGGAAATGCGGCTCGCACGGCGGATCACGTACGAGATTTTCCGTGATGAGGCGTGTCTGGAAATCGTTCCGCTAGAACCGAGCCACCGGCTGAAAGTGCTGGAAGCGAAGTCCGGCTGGCTGAACTGGGCGTGGCGGTTCTGGGGGACCACTACTTTGATCGCCAACGCGAACTGGTGGTATCTCGGGACGTCCGGACGCTTGCCGTTGGAGCTGTGCCCGGAAGAGGCGGTGGGCGCGCAGGACTTCGTGGGGCTGGATTATTACTGGGGGCTGCCGACGTGGAAGCTGGGGAAATTCCGCTCACTGGAAGACGCGGCGCACGGGAAGTTCCTCAAAGCCCCGGTCTGGCCGCACGGACTCTATCATGCGTTGCGGCGCTTCCACCGGTGGTTTCCCGGGCAGGAGCTTTTCATCGTGGAAAACGGTAGCGTGCCGGTGGCGAATGGCGTTTCGCGCACCGACTACCTGCGCTCGCATGTCGCCGAGGTTGAGCGTGCCATCGATGACGGCGTGCCGGTGATGGGCTACAATTTCTGGTCGATCACCTCGAACCGCGAGTGGGGCCACGCGTTCGATCCGAACACGGACTTCGGCCTCTATTTCGTGGATCTCGACAAGGATCCGGAACTGAACCGCGTGGCGACGGACGAGGTGGAGGTTTACAGGCAGATCATCGGGTCAGTGGAGGCTTGATCCAGCGCTCATCGCGACTAGTCTGCGGCGCTCCTCTTCTGTTCGATATCCATGGATTCCAAGCCTCCCAGTCTCGACGCCCTGCGCATCGACCGATCGAAAATCCCGCAGGATTCCGGAAACGGCCGGCTTTGGTGGATCCTCATCCTGTTGCTCGTTCTCGCTGGTGCTGGCTTCTGGTGGTTCAGCCGCGGCAAAGCGATTTCCGTAAAGACCGCCATCGTCGCCGCCCAATCTTCCGGCTCCAGTGGCGGCCGCACGCTGCTCAACGCCTCCGGCTACGTCACCACCCGCCTCGATGCCACCGTTTCCTCCAAGATCACCGGCAAGGTCACCGAGATCCTCGTGGAGGAAGGCATGAAGGTCGCAAAAGACCAGATCCTCGCCCGCCTCGATGCCTCTAACGTCGAGTCCGGCCTGCGCCTCGCCCGAGCCCAGCTCGCTTCGGCGAAATTAAATCTAGCTGAAACCGAGCCGATGGTGAAATACACCGAAGCGGAGTTGGCCCGCCTCACCTCCATCGGGTCCGGCCGCGCCGTCAGCCGTTCGGACCTCGGCAAGGCCGAAGCCGACGCGCTGTCCCAGCTCGCCAAACTCGAACGCCAGCGTGCCGACATCCTCGTCGCCGAGCGCCAGGTGGATGAATGGAAACAACAACTCGACGACACCATCATCCGCGCGCCCTTCGCCGGCGTCGTCACCACCAAGGACGCGCAACCCGGTGAGGTCATTTCCCCGATGTCCGCGGGCGGCGGCTTCACCCGCACCGGGATTTGCACGCTGGTGGACATGGCGTCGTTGGAAATCGAAGTCGATGTCGGCGAGAGTTTCATCAACCGCGTCAAAGCCGGCCAGCCGGTCGAAGCCACGCTCGACGCCTATCCGGACTGGAAAATCCCCGGCAAGGTCATCGCCATCATCCCCACTGCCGACCGCCAGAAGGCCACGGTCAAGGTCCGCGTCGGCTTCGAAAAACTCGACCCGCGCATGCTTCCACAAATGGGCGTGAAAGTGGCTTTTCAAAGCGACGAACCCACGGAATCGACCACGCCCGTCCGCTCGCTTGGCCTTCCCAAATCCGCCGTCACGAAGGCGGACAACAAGGACATCACCTGGGTGGTCAAGGACGGCAAGGTCGAGCGCCGTGCCATCACCGTCGCCAATTCCAATAACAACCTGGTCACCGTCAGCGCCGGTCTATCCGCTGGCGAATCCGTCGTCCTCGATCCTCCCGCCACGCTCACCGAAGGCACTGCCGTCACCGTAGAAACCACCCGATGAATCCACTTGTCCGCATCAGCAACGTCGCCAAAACCTTCAAGCGCGGCTCCGAGGAAATCCACGTTCTATCCGGGCTCGACCTCGAAGTGCAGGAAGCCGAATTCCTCGCGCTCATGGGTCCGTCCGGTTCCGGCAAGTCCACGCTGCTCAACCTCATCGGCGGGCTCGACCGGCCCACGTCTGGCACCGTCCAGATCGGCGATGACCGCGTGGACCAACTTTCCGCCCGCCAGCTCGCCGCCTGGCGCGCCCGCCACATCGGCTTCGTGTTCCAGTTTTACAATCTGTTACCCGCGCTCACCGCCGAGCGCAACGTGGAGTTGCCGTTGCTCCTGACGAACTTGAACAAGGCCGCCCGCCGCCAGCACGTCGCCGCCGCCCTCGCCGCCGTCGGCCTCAGCCACCGCGCCAAGGCGTTTCCCCGCACTCTATCGGGTGGCGAGCAACAGCGCGTCGGCATCGCCCGCGCCATCGTCACCGATCCCACGGTCCTGCTCTGCGACGAGCCCACCGGCGACCTCGACCGTAAGTCCGGCGACGAGATTCTCACCCTCCTCCAGACGCTCAACAAGGACCACGGCAAGACCGTCATCATGGTCACCCACGATCCCCACGCCTCCGCCCGCGCCAGCCGCACCGTGCATCTCGACAAGGGCCAACTCTCCAACGAAGCCGCGCCATGAAATTCCTGCCACTGGTCTGGGCCGGGCTGAAACGCCGGAAGCTGCGCACCGCGCTCACGTTTCTATC
>JBEDKU010000382.1:0-4045 GCA_041172045.1 Verrucomicrobiota bacterium
GGCTTACGCTCCGCTCCAGCCGCCTCTTGGCAGCATCTACCCGAACAAGATCACCCCAAAAAACACCAACAACCAACCAGAACTCTCATAAAGGTTGGATCAAGGAATGGGGGCACTCCACGATGACTTTGGTGGAGTTCTTAGTGCGAATAAGTCGCCCACTCGGATTTCTCACGGGAAAACTAAAAATATTCAAAACGGGCGTTCCAAGATTGAAGAATGGCCAACTCGATATTTAGGAACCTATGGGTTTGTGTGGGTTGTGGCGTAAGTGACCGAGATCTGGGTTAGGCGTATTTTGCTTTCTTTAAGCGGGGCGGAGTTCCGCTCAAGAAAAATGTTGATTGGCAGGCTATCCATCATTGGGTAGGTTTTAGCCATGCGCCCCCTGTCGATCCTCTCCCCCGCCGAGCAGGTTGCCGCCCGCTTGCGCGACGGGATCCAACAGGGAATCTGGGTGGGTGAGGTACCCGGCGCCCCTCGCCTGTCGCGCGATCTGGGGGTCGATCCCAAGACCGCGCTCGCGGCACTGGCACTACTGGAGAAAGAGGGATTGCTGATCTCGCAGGGCGTGGGCCGGCGGCGGCGGATCGAGCGACAGGAACGGATGGCAAAGGGCGCGGCGCGGCCCCTGCGGATCGGGATCCTGCTAAGCGATCCGGCGGCAAGAAAGGTGGATTACCTCGGGGAAGTCCAACACGGTCTGGTAGAGGCGGGTCACAGCGCCTGGTTCTCCGGAAAAACCCTGCTGGAACTTGGGATGGATGTGGCGCGGGTCCGCAGACTGGTGGCGGAGAACGAGGCGGATGCCTGGATCGTGGTCGGGGGTGGCCGCGAGGTGCTGCAATGGTTCAGCGAACAAGCGGTCCCCACGTTCGCGCTGTTTGGTCGCCATGGCGGGCTGCCCCTTGCGGCGACGAGACCGGAAAAGGTGCCCGCCTACCATGCGGCGATCGACAAGCTGGTGGCGCTGGGCCACCGCCGGATCGCACTGCTCGCACGGAAAGTGAGGCGGCTGCCGACTCCGGGGCGGACGGAGAGAGCTTTTCTCGATCGGCTCGAATTCCATGGCATCATGACGGGGCCTTTCAACCTGCCGGATTGGGAGGATGACATGGAGGGATTTCAAGCTCTGCTCACCGAGCTGTTCCGAATCACCCCACCCACGGCGCTCATCATCCAAGAAGCCTTTTTGTTCAGCGCGGCGCACCATTTCCTCGCCCGCCGCGGGCTGCGCGTCCCGGAAAACGTCTCGCTGGTCTGCTCGGACGCGGACAGCTCGTTCGTCTGGTGCGCGCCGCCGGTTTCCCACATCCGCTGGGACAGTGCCCCGGTGGTGCGGCGCGTCGTACGCTGGGCGGAGAACGTGGCGCGAGGAAAAGAAGACCTGCGGCAGACGCTGACCCAGGCGGAGTTCGTGGAAGGCGGAACGATCGGACCGGCAAAGGGATGAGGAGCCGGACGGGCGATGGGGCCCGCGCGGTCGGCGGTCACATCCACGCCTCGCCCGGTCACTTGAAAATCGGGCGCAGTTTCCAACTGCGGACTCCGGATTCCCTCCATACGCTCCGCCGCGAATCATCCGACCCCACTCATGAACATCCCACACACCGATGCCGCCGCCACCGAGTCACTTCTCGCCGTCTGCCTTTTCGCAGCGTTCGCCGACGGCGAACAATCCGACGCCGAGCGCGCGCAAATCCGCCAGATGGCGGAGGAGCTCGGCTCCGCGGACGTCGCGGCGATTTCCCGGCGGATCCTGATGGGCAAACTTTCCCTCGATGCGGTCTCCGGCGCGCTGGTGACCCATGAACACCGCATGCTCGCTTACGAAATGGCGAGAGCGGTGTGCGAGGCCGGAGGATCGGTCTCCGCAGACGAGCAGGCGTTCCTCACCGACCTCCGGGTGAAGCTCGCTCTCGGGACCGCGGAATCCAAAACGATCGACGAGGAGGTCGATTCGCTCGCACTGGCACCGCTTGATTCCGCGGCTGCCGTTTCTTCCGCACCGGACAACGACGCGATGATTCTGAAGTATGCGATTCTGAACGGCGCCCTTGAGCTGCTGCCCGACACCTTGTCGACCATGGCCATCATCCCGATGCAGATGAAGATGGTATACCGCATCGGCAAGTCCCATGGCGTCGAGCTCAACCGCTCCAACATCAAGGATTTCCTCGCCACCGCCGGTGTCGGACTGGGATCGCAGGTGGTCGAGGGCTTCGCGCGCAAGCTGATGACCGGATTCGGCAAAAAACTGGCGGGCAAGATGGCCGGACGGGTCGCCGGGCAGGCCACCGGATCCGCGTTTTCCTTCGGAGCCACCTATGCCATCGGGCAGATCGCGGAAAAATATTACTCCGACGGCTGCAAGCTGGGGGCGGCGGAAACCAAGAACCTGTTCTCGAGCCTCGTCGAGCAAGGGAAGGAACTTCACACCCGCTACCTGCCGGAAATCCAACAGCGCGCCAGCACGCTCAACCCGGCGGAAATCCTGTCAATGGTCCGCGGCACGGCGACGGTCTGAACTTTTCCACCGCCGCTTCCCGGTTAGGCCGGATGGCGGCGGCGGGTGCAACCGATTAAAAACTGACCTTGCAGACCGGCATGCATCTGAAATCACTTGAAGTTCCGGTTCGGTATCGGCACTGATAACGCCTCCACGTGCCCGTCAACAAAGGCGAAAAGTGCCTTTTTATCATTCATGAAATAGATGGGCTGGCCATCCGTTTTCTTGGTCGGCCTTGGCACATAAGTTTTGCCATCGGTCTCATTGAAGAATCCACTGCCATAGGTGGCGTAGAGAATCTGAGAAGGATTCCCGACAAGGCTGCTAACTTTGACAACGTTGTCCCACACGTAGAGATTCTTATTGAAACTTATTGGAACCGCGAGGCCCGAAATATCCGAGTTGATTTTCAAGCCGGAGATGATTGTGTTCGGAAATGTGGTTCCTTGAACATCCTTACCGCGACCGGAACCGGTATCGGTATTGAAAAGAACGTCCAACCGCTGTTTCAGTTGGGCTTGGAGTTTTGGCTGGTTTTTGATGTCAACCTCAGGACAGAGGTAGTCGTGAAAGCGCCCCCAGAATGTGTTGATCGTCCAAGTATTCCCGCCCTTCGGGCCTTCATTCTTGTCACCATCCCAGCGCAAGGTATTGATATCTCCGTTGTTTTCAGCAGAGTAGGCAGCACCGAATCCGGCGATTTGCCTCAATGCAGACAAGGCGTTGGCTTGCTGCGCTTTGGCCCTGATATTCCCGGTGACGGTCATCGTTAAGGCGGCAAGAACCGCGATGATGGTGATGACGACCAGCAACTCGACCAAGGTGAAGCCCTTGGATCCGTTCGAGTGGCTGCCTGAAATGCGGATTGGGTTGGGTTTGTTTTTCATGGGTCAGTCAGTCTTCTGGATGGCGCTCCGTTACTTCGCCAGGTGGCTTTCGAGATGGATAAGCCACCCGATCTGAAAATCTCACATAAAAAGTGCGGAATTCTTGCGGTTTTTGCACTCATCGCTGGAGTTCCCGCCTTACGACCGATTTCGACGACTGTCGGCCGGCAGCTTGTTGGTGGTCCCGCAGCGGCTGTCAGGCGGCATGAGATTTCCACAAAACGAACCCGGCGGTGATCAGCACCAGCACCGCGAACGCCTGGCGCAGCGATTTTTCCGGAAGCCGGGCCGCCATGGCTCCGCCTGCCAGAACTCCGGCGGCGGCGATCCCGGAAAACACCAGGGCCAGCAGCCAGGGCGTCGGCGACTCGCCGAAATGAGCGACAAACCCCGAAGCCGAGTTGGCGGCGATGATGGCCAGCGAAGTGCCCGTTGCGGCGCGCAGCGGCAGGCGGGCGAATTTCACCAGCGCGGGCATCAACAGGAAGCCGCCGCCGACGCCGAGAAACCCGGTGAGCACGCCGACACCCGCACCGGCCAGCAGGCACCGCACCGGGCGGCACTCCGGCTCCGGAGCCGGCAACGATTTCCGAGGTATCAACATCCGCGCCGCGACCACCACCATGAGGCAGGCGAAGAGGGTCATCAA
>JBEDKU010000383.1:0-3039 GCA_041172045.1 Verrucomicrobiota bacterium
CTTTTGATACTCCCGGCCATGGACGCAAGTCCGCGCTGAACCGCCCGCGAATTAAACCCGATTTCTAAAGTTGTTCCAATTGCCATGAGTGTTCCCGGTTAGAAAGTTCGTTAAAGGTTTCCAGATTACTGGTCATGTCCGACGCGGTGGGCGACTCGATTTCCATCCCGAGGGATAACCAGTGGCAGGCCATGAGCTGATGCGCCAACCCTACCGGCATTTCGTGCAGAGCCTCGCGCCATGGGATGCCGCATTGCCCGAGAATGAAGATGATGGAAGCGGTTGAGCATGGGTCTATCTCTTGACTTTCTGCCGGGGTGGAGTCGCTTTTTTTTTGGGGACGACGGCGGTTTTCTGGAACTTTAGAAGCTCACCCTCGGCATGCTTTTGGATCCGGTGGAACTCTGCCGGCGTGAGCGAGTGCATGAAATCCTGAATCCGGCCTGACAGCTTGGCGTCGGGGATGGCACAGACTTCAGCGGATGGAAGCGTGAAGGCAAAACAAAGCTCGCCCGCGTGCTTGAGTTCAGCGGTGCCGCCGACAAGCAATGGGTTCTTGCGCTTGCCCTGGAGCCATTCCAGCAAGCCGAAGGTGGCCGGGTGGAGCGTGTGATTCCCCGATTGCTTCGGTGCGTCGATTACAGATTGGTGCTGTGCTTTTTTTGGTGTCATGGTCTTATCTGATGTGGGAAAGCAGGAAATCGCGGATGCGCTTCGGGGCTTTTGCCGGGATGATGGAGATCGACTTGCCCCGGTCCTGCATGTTTCCGAACTCGCCTTTTTTCTGGCGGTCCTTTGCCGCGACCACTAGATCGAGTCGGTTGCGGATGAATGCGCAGACGTAGGAAACCGGAGACTCAGGCGATGCCATACAGACGCGGCCAATGTCCCGGAAGGTCTTGCGCACTCCATCAATCGGGAGTCCCAGGAACGCCGCCGCGTGCGCGATCCAGTCGTCCTGCGATGTGCAGCCATTCGGGCGATGCGCGATGAAATCCATCAGTAGTCCGAATGCATGGCCGGGATGTTCCGCCTTGAATGATTCGACGTTCGACCATGCGTGCGAGAGTGCCTCTGGGGTGTAGAAGCCGCAGGGGGACTCCTCGCTGAAATGGAAGCGGATGTAGTCCTTGCCGTTATCTCTGGCAATCAAGCTAATCGGATCGCGTGAGTCGGGGGGGACTCCCATCGTCAGGATACACGCCGCAAGGTTGATGTCGCCGCATCCGAATGTCTTTTTTCCTGTCATGGTGGATGCTCCGTTAGCTCACGGTCGAAGGTGAGTTGGTAGCGATGAGGGGATTGAAGATCGCCTTGATTTCACCGCTCTCGAAGTCGGAATTAACCCGCTTGAGACTCGCGCCGGAAATGACGGTCCCTGCGTTGGCGACTGGCGTTGAGATGAGGTTCTGAGAGTTGAGATTCAGACCGTCAGCGGTGGCATTGGCGAGTGTCAGCGCATCCCCCAGGTCAACAATCATCCCGGTAGCTTTGACAGCAACGACGCCGGAAGCAGTGACCTCCGTCATATCATTGAGTAGCGCCATCGAAACCTTGTTGCCCACATGATTCATCGCGTAGGTGATTTCGACGCTGTAGTCATAGGACAGGTCACCAAGCAGAAGCCCGGTGGATGCTGAATCGTCTGCGATGCCAAATCGGGATGCTCCGTGAACTGTTGCGGCCATGGTAAAAGGTAGTTAAGAGGGACAGGCGACGATCTGAAGGTTCCACCGGGAAACCCTGCGCCCATCGCTTGCCTCTGTCGTCGGGGCTGCGGTCTGAATGTCAAATATGCGGGAATCGTTCCTCCCGTCCATCCATGTGATAGCTCCCGCGTCTCCGATGATATCGTAAAGGTCACGACGCATCTGCCGCTCGTCCTCCGGTGATGTGCCGTCGTTATCCTCATCCGCCGGCACGGTGTGGAGTTCGCATGTGATTTGATAGTCGGTGACCCCGCGCAGGATGACGCCGTTGGTTTCATGGTCGCTCGATGACTCCTCCATGATGCCGAGGAACGGCGGGGATAGGTCGCCGTCGTCGCCCATCTTAACGATGGGCAGTGATTCAATGGATGGGAGGTAAACCTGTTTGAGCGCGATCCATTCCGCGAGTGATGTGATGACAGTCATGATTTTTGCTTCTGGTTTTGGCGTCGGAGCGCCGACCGATACCAAGTGAGGGTTTTCCGTAGTCCCCACTGCACCGCAGATTCGATGTGCGAGCTTTTGAGGACGTGATTGGATGCAACGTGGCTCGCCTTGTTGGTGAGCTTCGCGGATGGGCTCCAACCCGCTACCGGGTGGGTCGATTTGCCGAATGCGCTATGTTTCTGCGCGTAGCCGAGGAAGTTCTTGCCGATGTTGATGCGGTCGGATCCCTTCTGAGCGGCGGCGATATCTTGACCTGCGCCGAGCCAACCACCTTTTGCGATACCTGCTTGAAGTCGCCGCGACTTCAGAGTGTCAGCGAAAAGCTTTTCAGTGATAAATGGTCGGTGATGAATCGGGACGGGGCGAGTCCTGCCGCGCCTGGTTCTTTTTGAGTCGATATATGCAGAGGCTTCCGAAATTGTCCGTAATACCCGGACCTTTTTCTTTCCTAGGCTCGGGACGATATTAAGGATGGTTCGCGCCCCCGCTTCGATGCTGTTCCACTGCTTTTTCTTGGATGCTGTCGTCTTTCCGAAGGCCTGGGTGGATCCTGCTAATTCGCGGCACGTTTGCACACCCCATCTGGCAATCGCCTGCGCGTTGTTGTCGCCCAAATCATTTGCGAAACGCTTGATGCTGCGCTCAAGCTTGGGCATGTCGAATTTGGCGTTCATGCCTTTTCGACTTGCTCCAATGTGATCGTGGTAAAGTCTCCGTTTGGCTCGACAGTCTCGACCCTGTATGCCTGACCGCGAGCCGTGGCAGATTTCTTAAGGATGGAAGTGCCCGGCATCGCTGAACTTCGACAGACCGCGGTTAAGCTACGGGTCGTTTCAAATCCACCGCTTGAGAAGTCCTTGCCATGCCTTGCGCTATTAATGAC
>JBEDKU010000384.1:0-5724 GCA_041172045.1 Verrucomicrobiota bacterium
GAGGTAGAGTTTTTCCATCGTCCGGCCGGAGAACTGGTTGACGAGCGACTGGTGGGCGACGTCCGACTTCGCCACGACGATGCAGCCGGACGTGTCCTTGTCCAGGCGGTGGACGATGCCGGGCCGCTCGACGCCGCCGATACCGGAGAGTTTTCCCTTACAGTGGTGGAGCAGCGCGTTGACGAGCGTGCCATCCGGATTTCCCGGGGCGGGGTGGACTACCATGCCGGAGCCCTTGTTGAGCACCACCATGTCATCGTCCTCGAACAGGATCTCCAACGCGAGGTCCTGGGCCTCGTTGTGCAGCGGGACGGCCTCGGGCAGGACGACGGTGATCTTGTCGCCGAGTTTCACCGCGTCGCGCGGCTTGGCGGGGTGGCCGTTGACCTGGATGTATTGCTCGCGGATGAGCGTCTGGATCCGCGAGCGGGATAGCTCCGCGAGGCGGGCGGCGAGAAACGCGTCGATGCGCTCGCCCGGACTGTCTTCAACTAGGATTTCCACTGGCGCGGAGTCTGTCCGGGGGAAAAGGCGCTGCAAGTTTGTTCGCAAGCGAACCGGCGGTTCTCGTCCATCGCATGATCTCGGAATCTGGCGCGGACGGATCGCCAACGTCTCTCCACTGCAGGGTTTCCCAGCCGGATCGTGCCAAGATCAATCCCCACTCGGGGGACAAATTCATGTCGATCAGGATTCTCACCGGATCGCGGTCATCGGCAGTTCCCTCTCTTCGGCTCGCCACGAACCATAAGCCGACGCGGCCGAAATATCCTCATCCTCAAGGTCTGGGTAGAGGCGCAGGATCTCTTCACGGTCCGCACCGGAGGCGATCAAGCCCAGAATCGTGCCCACCGTCACGCGCATCCCACGGATACCCGGCTTGCCGCCCATGACCGCGGAATCGAAGGTGATGCTCTCAAGGTCTGGAAAAATCATCGGAGCAAGCTGCCACTCCACGGTTCACGGATCCAGACGATAATTTCTTGAAGCGGTCGCCGAGCTTCACCGCATCCGGCGGCTTGGCCGGGTGGCCGCTGATCTGGATGTATTGCTCGCGGATGGCTCCCCACTTCCGGGAGCTTGCGCGGGCGGGGATTTTTCATTAACGGTAACCCCATGGCATCGGGAAGCTCGGACAATCGGATCTCCCGGGAAGAATATCTCCAAGGCGAGTTGGCCTCGGAAATCCGTCACGAATACGTGGCCGGTCATGTTTACGCCATGTCCGGCGGGACGCTCAACCATCAGCGCATCGCTGGCAATTTCATGCGAATGGCCGGAAACCAGCTCACTGGAAAATCCTGTTTCCCCACCGGCAGCGACTTTAAACTCCAAGTGCCGCTTGGCGGAGGCGAGCACGCTTTCTACTATCCCGACGGCATGATCATCTGCGTGCCCGTGCCGGGCGACGCGCTCTTCACCGACTCCCCGAGCGTCATTCTCGAAGTTCTCAGCCCGACCACCCGTCGCAATGACGAGGTCCAGAAATTCCGCGATTACCTGACCATTCCCACCTTGGGGACCTACATTCTCGCGGAAACTGAATCCCCCTTTCTCACCCTGCACCGCCGGGAAATCCTTTCCGGGCCGGACGCCATCCTCGATCTCCCGGAAGCCGGCGTTTCCTTCTCTCTAGCCGAAATCTATCGGGACGTGAGTTGATGCCCGTTCTCCGAAAGGACCACACAGGGGCCGGCCTACGATACAGGAGAACTCTGCCACGGTCTGTGAGGGATCTTCAGCCCAGGCGAGGAAATTTTCGTAAATGGCATCCATGGAAATGACACTGGCGGGAAATCACGAACCACAGGCGGTCTCAAGATTAGGGATTAAAGGTTAAATGTCTGAGCACCAGTCCTGAAGAACCGCCGTTCGGCTGTGAACGATCAATCGGAAGGTTCGAAAACACGCACCCTCAGTCACTTTTCTTGTTCCTGAGAATCTCGCGGATCGGTTTGCCATCCACGGTGAGATCCGCCAGCACGGCGCGACCGTCGAGCACGCGCACCTCGGCGACGATCCCCTGGGCACTTCTGATGTTTTCCGCAAACCACCGGTCGGCCTCAGGAGCGAGTTTTTCGTTGAGGTAGAAGCGGTCGAAGGGCCACTCGATCTGCGCCTCTCCGGCATCCGCATCGCCGGACTTCAAGCGGATGAAATCACCGCTTGCCGGTCGGGCAAGGGAAGCACCGGTGACACTTGCGAGCCCATCGGATGCGGTGGTCAGCAAGCCGTAGATCGGCATGCCGCGTTGCACTTTCATGCCCGCGGGAACTTTGACGACACGTTGTTCGGGCCGCACGGCGAGATAGCGGCCCCGCAGCGGATCGTAGGGATCCGGGGCGCTGCATTTGAGTTTGAAGAGCGTGCCCTTCGCCAGCGTTTGCTCGTGCTGCCGGATGCCGGCGAGCGGCACCAGCCACTGGGCGAGCGCGGTGAGGCCGAAAATGAGGTAGGGGAGGAGTTTCATGCGGGGGTGGCGGGTTTCCGAGGCTGATGGCGGATCAGGAAAAAGTTGAATGCCAGGAAGGCGACGCCGACCGCAATGAAGACCACGCCTTTGGTGAGCAGCGAGAATTGGCTGTCCGCCATGCGGGCGATGAGCAGCACCGAGAGCAGCAAGGCTCCGAGCCGGGAAGCTCCGCGTTTGCCGATGAAATCGAGCACGATGAGCGTGATGCCGATAAGGGAGAGATGCAGCGTCACCAGCCACGATAACAGGAATCCGCCCCCGCCCTCAATCAATGGCATCGACACCAGTGGCAGCAATGCCACCGACGCGATCGCCAATACCGCCCAGCGTCGGCGCAGTATCGCCAGGGACACCCATGCGGCGAACACCGCCAGCAGTCCCCAACACCATGGCAGCTTCAGCGCGAATGACGCCCCCGCCAGGATGTCATCGCTCACCTCGGCAAAAGTGGCCGCCACGCCGTAACCCAGCAGCCAAAGCGATCCCAGCACGACCTGCGGTTTGTGGCCCAGCGATTCGTCGTCGGCGGCTTGATGGAGCGGGAAGAGCGCGATGACGGCGGCGGTGAGCGTCCACAGCCAGAGAGTGGCCTGGGTTTCATGATCCGTCGCGTATTGCCCGGATCCTTGGCTCGCCCACACCGCCGCGCTCGCCAAGCCCACGCCGGCGCTGATCGTCATCACCCAGCGTAGCGAGATGGAGAGCACTTCCTTGCGCTGCCATCCGGGCCAGTAAGGCAGCAGGCCGAGCAGCAACAGCGGATAGATCAGCGCGCTGTCATGCCAGATCCTGCGGTGATCGGTTTGATTCACGCTCCACACCGCGATGGCGATGAGATAGAAAATCACCACGGCATGCGAGCGCAGCAGCCAAGCCAGCGGCAGGCTGAGCAGGAACCACCAGAACAGAAAGTCCGGCCAATCGCCGCCGAGATGGTAGATCTGCGAGACCAGGGCGATGCACGCGCCGGTCGCGAATGTCTGCAACAGCGCCGCCGTTTCGCGCACCCAGGCCGCACTTGCCGCGCCACGCTGCAGCACCCGGAAACTGAAAAGCTGGCTGAGCAGCAGCGGCAGGAAAGCGAACAACAGCCGCACGGGGCGTGAGAAATCATCCCAGTTGTAGCCGATCACGGCGATCAACCCGGTGCCGATCAGCAGCGCGCCGAGCGATCCCATCACGATCTGCGCCAGCCCCGGCCGCGAATCGTCCACGGCATATCGTTCGCGCAAGGTGCGTGCCGCGTCGGCGGTGAGCAGTCCGTCATGTTCCCATTGCGGGAGTTGTTCGAGAAGCCAGCGGCGGTGGGAGTGGCTCATGGTTTTTTGCGGGAGGCGTTGATTTCCGGATTCGGGGAGGGCACGGTGGAAGCCGAACTACCAACATGCTAGCGGAAACGTGCGGGTCCGTGCAAGCGGTGAAAGTGGAGCACGGAAGGTGAAATGAGCGGTTCGCTCAGGCGGCGGGTGGGGTTGTAGGATTGGACTGCCCCGGCCGCGATAGCGGCTTTCATCAAACGCGAAGCCTGTCCGCATGGACGGAGGCACGGAGTCAAAGCCGTACGCAGGGTGGTGTATGACCCGGGAACTAACTACTCCCGGGGACCCGATCCGGCTTCTTCTTTTACACGACGCCGAATCACCAACAAGTCCCCGCTTTTCAGTGGGAACTGTGACTTACGCAATTCACTTTCATCACCTGCGACCCGAACCAAAAGCCCTTTATTGTCGCTTCGGTAAATACAAACTTCATAGGAAGCGTCTCCAATTAAATCAACGGAGGAAAGAAGCTTGCCGACTGTTTCAGTGGTCTCGGAGTTAAATAATCGAGCAAAACGGGCAATCTTTTTGTCTTCCTTGCCGTCGGTGCTATACACTTCTTCCACTTGCTCAGGCCCGAGGCAAAAAATGGCTTTCTCTTTTGAAATTTTCTCCTGGCTCCTTTCTTGGGCAAATGCAATTGAGGCATCATAATCAATCAAATCCGCACCCAATGACAGCGAACCCAAACATGTGAGTAAAAGGAATGATATTGTCTTCATGATTTTTTGCCGAACGATTGAGGCTCCTGCGGGGGCGATTGAAAAGATTGTGAAATGGGATCGAGTTACTTATGGCCCGTTAGAAGTCACGGCTTGTTCGCAACTTGGTTCACAGGTATTTCGACTGAAAACCCGGTGTCAGTCGGACTTATGCGATCATTCTTAAGGTCGATGATGTTGGGCTTGTAGCTGGCTTTGACTTCTTGAACCTTGTCAGAAATTGACTTTGTAAGTTCTGGGCGCTCGTGGAAGCGAATGTAATGTAAAAAAGAGGCAAACACTGAATCCCTTGAAAGACGGCCCTTGTCGCCACTGACGATAAATGTCTTGCACCAATTAGCCGCAGTCTCGGGCGATCCTTTATCGATCTCTTTGAGAATGATCACGCTATTCACCATTATATTGTGTTCAGCGTTCCTGCCTGCGTTCGACTGGGCCATTCCAACACCGCATGCCCAAGCGAGGAACAGCGCAAATACGCTGAACAGCGCTGGAAGTATTTTATGACGAGTCTTCATGTCTCTTGCGAACGAGTAGGCTATTCACGGCGGCGAGGGAAGCCCGAATTCAAGGAAGGAGGTTGCCCGCCGTTGGATGTGTCGGCGAGTTCTGCCTCTTCATGTCTCGGCGCTGCCCCCCCGCCACTCCGGAGTCCTGTAAGAAGAAAATACGCTCCCCAGAGGGATCCCCAGATCACAACTTCTCCCACTAAGAAGATTCCGATATCCAGCTTGTAGTATCTCCGATTGCCCTCGGCATTGCCACCGAAGCTGGTGACATAGGAGGTCTTACCGACTGGAGTCCAATAAGGGTTCTCAGCTTCCATATACTTCGGACATCGGAAGCCCCACCCGGCGGTCAAGAGGGTGCCGATAAGGAGAATCGTGCCGATCACTCTGGATGAGAATTTCATATAGTTGGCTTCTTTGCAGAACGGAGAGCACGTGCATCCCTACCAGCGGGGGCGGGTGTGGCTCTCGGGGTTGAGGTTGAATGGATGGAAAGGCATGAAAACAGAACGGCTGATAGGGGTTGCACGATGCGGCTTGATAGGCCTCTGCTTCGGGATGGCGTCTCTGCGGCTTCGATCAGGAGGATGGACGGAATTGGCTGAGATGGCAAGCCTGCACGCGGGGAAATTCGGCATCGATGGCGACCCTTGGGCTATCGCATCCACCCTCAAACTGTCAGGGCCACCACTCCAGAGATG
>JBEDKU010000385.1:0-5584 GCA_041172045.1 Verrucomicrobiota bacterium
GCCGGTGCCCATGGCGACAGGCGAAACCGCACGACTCGTGGGAAACGCCGGAAGAGTCACCACGGCCGTGCCGCCGATGGTGATGGCGGAGGTGTTGGCGCCACCAGCGGAGAGCGAGGTGAAATTCGTGGCGGTGAAGGTGCCCCCGGTGAGATTCAGCGTGCCGGAAATATTCGAGACCACCGCCGCATCGCCGGTGGCTCCGCCGATGCTGAGACTGGTGATCGTCGCGGTGCCGGCCGTTTGGCTGAAGGTGTTCGTCGTCTTGTAGGACCCGGCGGCGTCCGAGCGCCCAATTTGCAAGGAACTGGATGTCAGGGTACCGGTGCCGCTGAGATTGAAAATATTTACGTTGGCGGTGGTAGCGGCATTGACGCCCATGCGGATTCCCCCGGTGAGCGAGCCACCGCTCAGATTGTAGGTCGCCGTGCTATCGCCATTTCCGAGAAGAACTTGTTGTCCGCCAGTCGCGGTGATGGCTCCGGCGCTGTGATTGACAACCGATGTCGAAGCGCTCTGTCCGATGACAAAAGAGCCGCCCAGAGTGAAGGTCCCATTCTGGATGTTCAAGGTGGGTGCCGCACCCGCGCCAGCCACGGTGATGGCCCCGGAAGCCACCGTCCGGTTTCCTGATAGCACCAGGGTGCCGTTGGCGACGGTGGTGGTTCCGGTGTAGGTGTTCACGCCGGACAAGGTCCAGGTGCCGGAGTTGTTCTTGGTGATGCCGCCGGTGGTGGTGCCGATGATGCTGGCGATGCTGTTGCCGGTCGTCGTGCCGCCAAGTGTCAATCCGAAGCCCGCACCGGTGATGGTTCCGGCGTTGGAAAGAAGGATGTTGCCGGTAGTGTTCGCGAGATTCGAGACGATGCTGGCATTGGCTCCGAGTGTGACCAGGCCACTGAAGGTTGCGGCGGTGGCTGAGCTGTTGCTGAGCGCTCCCCCGCTGCTGACTCCGGTGCCGGAGAGGGTGAGGGCCTCCGCGGTGGAGAGGGTGAAACCGTTCAAGTCCAAGGTGCCGCCGGTGATGGTGGTGCCGGTGCCGACAGTGCCCAAAGGCGAGTTGGCTCCGCTGCCCGCGCCACCCAGCTTGAGGGTGCCGGCGCTGATGGTGGTGAGCCCCTGATAGCTATTGGCCCCGGAAAGCGTCCAGGTGCCGGTGCCGCTTTTGGTCAGGGCTTCCGTCGCTCCAGTTGCGAAAGTGCCATTTCGATTGATCAGCGCGATGCTGCCGTTGCTCGAGCCGGAAAGTGCCAGCGTATTGGTCTGCCCGGTGGTTAAAGTGTCCCCACGAAATTGAACGGTACCAAGCGCGAGAGTGCCGGTGTTCGCCGCAAAGGTCTTCGTATTGTTGTAGAAAACATTGACCGTGTTGTTGATCGTGATCGTCGCGGCGCTGTTGTTCGTCAACACGGTCCCGGCGGTCGTCAGTTGGATCAGATTTGCCCCGGAGAGCGTGTAAGCCAGAGAGCTTGCGTCGAAGGTCAGGCTAGTCGGATTGTTGCCATTGGTGAGATCCCAGTTGATCGCCGTTCCAATCGCGCTGGTTCCGGAAAAGACCAGCACCTGCCCCGCAGCAGGTGCGGCATCGCCGGCCCAGTTGACGCCATTGGTCGCATTGTTGTCCAAACCACCGCCATCCCAGGTGAAGGTGGCCGCATCCGCGGCGAGAGCGGTGGCGAACAGAGCCAGCGAAGTTCGCAGCGCGAGATTCGAAATGCGGGACGGTGCCAATGGGTTTTGCGATTTGGGCTTCATGGGATCTTTGCGAAAAAAACAGTAATGTCGGCTAACAGTGAGAAAGAGGAAACCACCAGGGCGTTGACCCTGAAGTCAATGGCCTGGTGGCGGATGAATCATTTCGATGCTTATGGCTGAGTGACGTTGAGGCGGAGGAACAACTTGCCGCCGACCGCGCTGCTGTTTGGCACGGTGACGGTCATGTCGTCTGGCAGCGCGCCGTTTTCATTGACGAGGACCGGGGTGACATCGGTCCAGGTGCCCAGATTATTGCTCCACTGACCAACTTGAGTGGTCGCGGGCGCTTCCGATTCATCGCTGCGCTTGTAGCTGAGGACCTGGTTCGCGCCGACGGTCGCAAGTGTCGGCTTGATGGATTGCAAGGAGACGACCGGATTTCCGCTGAGGACGAATTCCAGCAGATTGCTGATGCCGTCGTTGTCAGGGTCCGCGGTGGGGAGTTTCTGGCCGGTGGTCAGCGCGGGGCTGTTATAGGCCGGGCTGTCGATCCAGGTGGCGTAGGGATCGACTGAAACGACACCCACTTGGATTTTACCCAGGCCGGTGATGGCTCCGCCGCTGTTGGTGGAGTCATAGAGGCCGTTGGACTGTGCCACACCGTCGATGACGAGCGAAGCGACGATGTCGGTGCCGGCATTGGGCAGGTTCAGGACCGCGGGTGATGCCGCCACGGTGCCGATCGTGAGCGTGGAGGCATCGGCGAGGTGGGCGCTGCCGAGGCTCAGGATTCCATCCACCACGGTGGTGTTGCCGGTGTAGGTGTTCGCACCGGTGAGGCTGAGGGTGCCGCTGCCGCTCTTGGTGAGCGTGCCGTTTTGCGACGGGGCGTTTTGCAGGATCTGGTCGATGGCGATGTCAAATCCGTTGGTATCGAGCTTGGCTCCGTTGGCCGTGAGGAAGGCATTGGTGAGACCGCTCAGGTAGGTGGCGTCGGTGGCGGCGGGGATCAGCGTGCCGCCATCGAAGGTGATGGTGGCGGTGGAACCGGTGCCGAGGGCGACCGGGGAAACCGCGCGGCCCGTCGGGAAGGCGGGCAAGGTGACCGTCGCCGTGCCGCCGATGGTGATGGTGGAGGTCACGCCACCTGCCGCAGAGAGCGAGGTGAAGTTGGTGGCGGTGAAGGTTCCTCCGGTGAGGTTCAACGTCGCAATGACATTCGCGGCAAGGGCCGCATCCGCCGCCGCACCGCCGATTCCCAGGTTGGTGAGCGTCGCGGTGCCTCCCGTCTGGCTGAAGGTGTTGGTGGTGTTGTTGGAACCTGCCGCGTCTGTGCGGCCGATTTGCAGCGACGAGGTCAACTGTCCGGTGCCGCTGAGGACGAAGGTGTTGGTGTTCGCTACTGATGCCGGGTTGACGCCCATTCTGATACCCGGACCATCTGAAATCAAGGTTCCGCCGCTGAGGTTGTAGGTCGCGGTGCTGTTTCCATTTCCCAACAAGACGCGGCTGCCTGCGTTCGCGGTGATGGTGCCTGCGGAGTGGTTGACGACCGCGGTGTTTCCGCTTTGGCCGATGACAAACGAACCTCCTACTGAAAAGGATCCGTTCTGGATGTTCAGCGTTGGGGAATCCGCAGTGCCGCCCATGGTGACCCCGCCTGAGGAGACGGTGCGGTTGCCGGAGAGGGTGAGCGTGCCGTTTTGCACGATGGTCGCGCCGTTGTAAGTCGGGGCTCCGGACAGAGTCCACGCGCCGGTGCCGTTCTTGGTCACGGAGGTGGGATTGACGACTCCGGGGATGGTTAGGATTTGGAACGTCGCGGCGCCGACGGTGGTGGCGGCGCTGAGGGTGACCACCGAGGTGGCGGTATTGATCGCGGTGATGGTAGTGCCTAACGGGATGCCCGTTCCGGAAATGGAGGCGCCGGTGACGATGCCCTGCACGGAGGAGAGGGTCATCGTGGTAGCGCCAAGAAGATAAGCTGCCGTGTTCTGGGTTTGTCCGGTGGCGTTGTTGACGATGGAGCCGCCGATTTCACCGGTTCCGGCGGTCGATCCGTTGAGGGTCAGGGTTTTGCTGCGGATCCCGGTGGCGGTGAAGTCGCTGGTGAACTTCAAGTTGCCGCTGCCGGCCTGGGTGAGGACCGCCCCGCCGGAGCTGCCGGCGAGATTGATGACGCGGTCGGTGGTTTCGCCGGGGCCGGTGTAGTTGAGGGCGCCGGTTGAGCCTGCGGAGCCGATGTCGATGGTGCCGAGGGCGACGCTGACCGGCGCGCCGAGACTGCTGTTTGCGGTGCCGCCGACGACGCTGTTGAGCGAGCTGACGATAAGCGTGCCGTTGAGGACTTGGGATTTCCCGGTGTAGGTGTTCGCGCCGGAGAGGGTCCAGGTGCTCGCGCCACTTTTCTGCACGGCGGAGGTGAGGCCGCCGGAGCCACCGTTGCTGATGATGCCGGTGACGGCGTTGCCGGTGTTCGAGCCCAAGAGGGTCCAGACGTTGCTGAGCGCGGAGGCCTGGCTGCCGGTCAGGTTGCCAAGGGTGAGGGTTGCCGTGGTGGGATTGAAATTGACGGCTCCGGGTGTGCCTGCGGTGCTCCGGAGATTGGCAATGTAGAGACTGTAGCCGTTGCCACCGGTGACGTTGAAGGTTCCCGTCGAGATCGCCGATGAGCTCATGCTGCCATTGAACTGAACCACGCCGTCGGTGCCGGCCCCATTACTGTTCACGTCAATCGTCGTCGCATAGCCGTTGCTGCTGCCGATGGCGTTTGGCAGGCTGATGGTGCCGCCGCCGTCGATCAGAAGCTGGAGTTTGTTCGTTGTGGCGGCGAAGGTAATGTTCGCCGAGCTGAGAGCTGCGGAATTGGTGACGACGAGCGCGCCGGCGTTCACGGAGTTGGATCCGGTGTAGGAATTGGCTACCGTGAGCTTCAGTGTTCCCGCACCTGCCTTGATCAGACCGCCGGTGCCTTGGTTGAGGACTTCATTGACGGTGAAAGTGTGAAGTGGGTCGGTAATATCAAATCCGACGGTCTTACCGGTGACAAGCGTGACCGGGTGACCGCTGATCTCTCCGGCGGCATAGGTGGTCAGCGCGGTGCCGGTGACTTGCAGGTTGCCGCCGTCAAAGATCAACGGGTTGGCGTTGCCGAGGTTTGAGCTGGTGCCGACACTGAGGGTCCCCACGCTGAGCCGGGTGGGACCGGTGTGGAGATTGGTGCCGCTGAGGGTGAGCACCCCGCCTCCCAGCTTGGTCAGGCCGCGGGTATTTGCCGGGGTGCTGGTCGCGTAAGTGATCCCGCCTGCGGTGGTGTCGATCCCGACGGATGAGGCGATGTCATTGGTCACGCCTGACAAGCTGCCGGCGAAGAGGCTGTCCACATCACTGAGGACGAACTGCGGCGAGGCCGCGCCCACACCGAGGCCGAGGGTGGCACCGGCGGCGACCGTGACCGTGCCGGAGCCGGGCTTGGCGCTGGTGTTGAGGAAGCTGAGCGTCCCTGCATTGATGGCGGTGCCTCCGCCATAGAGGTTAGCGCCGGAAAGCGACTGCGCGCCGGAGCCGATCTTGGTGAGCGCGCCGCCACCTGAAATGACGCCCGCGTAGGATGTGTTGGTGTCGTTGCCACCGGTGGTCAGCGTGGCGGACCCGAGAGTGACATTTCCACCGGTGGTGCCGCCGCCCGCGAGGGAGCCGATTTGCGTGTTGAAGCCATCCAGATCCAATACCGCGGTGGCGATGTTGCCGGTGGTGACCGCGGTGTTGAGGCCGAACGCGCCGCTGACGCCGGGATTGGAAGCGACGCCCGCTTTCAAGATGCCGGCGTTGACGGTGACCGCGCCTTTGAAGGTGTTGACGCCGGAGAGGGTCCAGGTGCCGGTGCCGT
>JBEDKU010000386.1:0-2681 GCA_041172045.1 Verrucomicrobiota bacterium
GCGGCGATCCGGTGCTCTATCTGGCCGATCCCGCCGGCATCACCCGGGATCGGCGGCGCGCGCTGCTCGATGGACTGGGGAAAATGAACCAGCTTCAGTTTGCGCAGGCCGGCGACCCGGAAATCGAGACGCGAATCGCGCAGTATGAGATGGCCTTCCGCATGCAGACCTCGGTGCCCGGCCTGATGGATTTCAAAAACGAGTCGGAGTCCACTTACGAGCTTTACGGCAAGGCTTCCCGGCAGCCCGGCACCTTCGGCCGCAATTGCCTGTTGGCCCGCCGCCTCGCCGAGCGCGGCGTGCGTTTCATCCAACTCTATCACCGTGGCTGGGACCACCACGGCGGCTTGAACAAGCGTATCCCGGTGCTGGCGCAAGACATCGATCAAGCCTCCGCCGCCCTCGTCACGGACTTGAAACAACGGGGGATGCTCGAAGACACGCTCGTCGTCTGGGGCGGTGAGTTCGGCCGCACCGTCTACGCCCAAGGCGGCGCGAACTACGACAACTACGGCCGCGACCACCACGGCAAGGCGTTCAGCATTTGGATGGCCGGCGGCGGCATCAAGTCCGGCCACACCTATGGCCAGTCCGATGATTTCGGCTTCAACGTCGCCGCCGACGGTGTCCACGTCCACGATTTGCAGGCGACCATCCTGCACTGCCTCGGCATCGATCACGAAAAACTCACCTACCTGTTCCAAGGCCGCCAGTTCCGGCTCACCGACGTGCATGGCAAGGTGGTGAAGGGAGTGCTGGGTTGAGCGCGTCCGTTCGTGGCCAGGTATTCCAATTTCAGAAATCCCTTGCCTGTTCCCCATGACCCCGTGCCCGTTCACCCGCCGTTGCTTCATCGGCTTCGGACTCGCCGCCACGGTTCCCTGCATTTCCCGTGGCGCGGAAGTGCGGCAGGTCCTCGGACAGGGGGATTTCCGCTACCGCGTGGTTCCTGGTTGGGGAATGCTTGGCGCGGAGACGCCGGTGGATAACTGCCACGGAATCGTTTGTGATCGGGAAGGGAATCTTATCCTGCTAACCGATGATGTGAAAAACAACTTCATCGTTTACGACTCCGCCGGCAGGCTGGTCCACAAGTGGGGCACGGAGTTTTCCGGCGCGCACGGGCTCTCGCTGGTCGTGGAAAACGGGCGCGAGGTGGTGTATTTCACCGACCTCAAACGTCACAAGGTTTTCAAAGCTACTCCTTCCGGTGAAATGCTGGATGAGTGGGGCTGGCCGGAAACAACCGGCAAGTATGCGAAGGAGGACGACTATCGGCCGTCATGGACCCTCCACCTGCCTGACGGCGGCTTTTGCGTGCTCGACGGCTACGGCAAGGACTTCATCATCCGCTACGGTGCGGACGGGAAGTTCGTGAAAATCTTCGGCGGTCTGGATGGCGGCATCGCCCATTGGGGACCGCACGGCGGAATGGTGGATTCGCGGAATGCCGCCGATCCCACGCTGCTCGTCGCGATGAGCGACCAGCAATCCCTGCTGCGTATCGGGCTGGATGGAACGAAGCGTGAGGAAATCCCCATGCCCGGCGGAAACCCGCGGCAGATCCGCCTTCACGACGGCCATTTTTTCCTCGTCCACCTCGCCGACAACTGGCCGAAGGACCGCGACAGCCGGGGCTTCGTGTCCATCCTCGATGCGGACCTGCGGGTAATTTCCAATCTGGCAGGGACCGCGCCACGATACGACGAAGCGGGCATACTCCAGCCAATGCGCCATTCCGAAGAAGTTTTCCAGCATCCGCACGACCTCGCCGTCGGTTGCGATGGCAGCCTCTACATCGCCCAGTTCGCCTCCAACCGGACCTATCCGATCAAGCTCGAACGCATCTGAAATTTCCCAAACGACAACCCCATGTCTGAAAATCCAAACATCCCGCGCCGCCAATTCCTTAAAATCAGCACCACCGCCTCCGCCGCGCGGCTCACCGGCGCTCCATTCGTTCGCGGTCAGGACAAAGCCGGTTCGAAAGCGCCGGTGCTCGGCAGCGGCGAACATACTTATGAAGCCATCCACGACTGGGGGAATTTGCCCGCGGAGATCGTTTACGGCAACACCCACGGCGTCGCGGAGGATTCGCAGGGCCGGATTTACATCAAGCACACCGTGCACGCCACCAGCAAGAGCGCGGATGCCGTGGTGGTTTACGATGCGGATGGCAAATTCATCAAATCCTGGGGCGCCGAGTTCAAGGGCGGCGCCCACGGCATGCACCTCGTCAAGGAAGGCGGCGTGGAGTTTATCTATCTGTGCGACACAGCCCGCCACAAACTCGTCAAGACCACGCTCGACGGCAAACTCATCTGGGAGCGCGGTTGCCCCGAGGAAACCGGCGCTTATAAAAAACCCGACGAATACGTGCCCACCAACGTCGCCACCGCGCCCGATGGTACGGTCTTCGTGTCCGACGGCTATGGGCGGAATTGCATCCACCTCTATAAGCCCGATGGCACTTACCTGAGCACGTTCGGCGGGAGCGGGAAAAATCCCGGCCACCTCAAATGCCCACACGGTCTGATGGTGGACACGCGCGGAGCACAACCGCTGCTGGTCGTCGCCGACCGCAGCAACTCGCGGTTGCAATATTTCACGCTGGCCGGCGAACACGTAAAATTCGTCACCGAGGAACTGCGTGCGCCCTGCCATTTCCACACCCGCGGGTC